>JAHJDS010000518.1 GCA_018812395.1 Pseudomonadota bacterium | reverse complement strand
GGGTAAGGTCCTCAAGCTCGATGAGCTTGAGGACCTTTTTTCGTCTCGGCCACATCACCTTGCGCCTCCTCCAGTTGACGTTCGCGTTATCTAGAGGAGGGAACCGATGAAACGTCTGATGGTCTTGATCCTGTCGGTCATCATGGCCCTGGCCGCCGCGGTGTCGGCCTCGGCCCAGCCGCCGCGGATCACCCTCGAGGAAATCATCGTCACCGCCACCGGCGTGCCCACCCCGCCGGGGGTGCTGGACGTGACGTTCAACGTCATCAACCGACGACAGTGGCAGGAGGCGGGCCATTACTTCGTCGTCGAGGCCCTGGAGAACGACCCGGCGGTGCACCTCAACCAATGGGGACCCTTCGGGGCCGCGACCGACGTCCGGATGCGGGGCGGCGCGGCCAACACGGTCCTGCTGATGCGGGACGGGCTCCGCCTGCCCGACTCGCTGTCCATCACCGGCAACACGGACATGGGCCCCTTGAGTCTGACCGGACTGTCCCGGATCGAGGTCATTCGCGGCTCCCAGTCGGTGCTGTGGGGCTCTCAGGCCATGTCCGGCGTGATCAACCTGATTACCCGCCGCGGCCGGGGCAAACCGAAACTGCACCTGGACGTCCTCTACGGCGGCTTCAACACCATGCGCCTCGGGGTCGGCAGCTCGGGATCGCTGCTCCGCGGCCGGCTGCGCTACGCCCTGGGCCTGGCCGCCTTCCGGACCGACGGCATCTCCCGGACCTCGACCTCGATTCCCAAGACCGGCAGCGCCATGTATCAGCGGGCCGCGAGCTGGATCGGCAGTTACGCCTGGAACTACAACCGGGAGGACGCGGCCGATCCCACCCGGCAGTGGGCCTTCTACGGCAACGCCCAGTTCGACGTCCTGCCCACCCTGACCATCGGCGCCGGTTACTATCAGGAGAAGACCTACGCCCACGTCGACGGCGGGGTCGGCGTGGACCGGCGGGACATGTTCCAGACCACCTTCCGGGAGCAGATGTACTTCGACTTCGAACACCGGCCCCTGTCTTTTTGGCGCTACAAGTTTCGGATCCACACCGGGAAGGTCGTCCGCCGGCTGACCCAGGACTGGACCGGCACCTTTGGCCTGACGACCTACGCCGAGCCCCGCAAGGCCTCGGACAACTACTTCTGGGGCCGGATGAGCGGCTGGAAGTGGGACAATTACCTCACCTTTGCCCAGAAGAGGCACGTTGTCTCCTTTGGCTACGCCTTCCTCGACCACTGGGGCCGGACGACCAACCTGACGCCCGAGTCCTACCACTGGTGGGACTGGGGCACCTTCCAGGCCTACAACTGGACCGACGGCAATGAGATGACCGGCCGCAACCAGTACCTCCATGACTATTACGTCCACTACCAGGGACGGTTTTTCCGAAAAACCCTGTTCCTGCGCGGCGGGGTCCGCTTCACCGACTGCCCGGACGTGGAGGCCGGCCGGAAATTGACCTATCAGCTCGGGGCGGCCTGGCTCATTCGCCTGACCGGCACCAAGCTCCGGGCCAATTTCGCCACCGGGTTCAAAGTCCCGTCCCTGTGGCAGCTGTACATGCCGCCCATCACCTTCGGCGCCTGGGGCACCTGGCGGGGCAACGCCGTGCTCGAGCCCGAAACGTCGGAGACCTTCGAGATCGGCCTGGATCAGACCTTGTGGAAAGGGCGGGTCAAGTTCAGCGCCACCTTGTTTCACAACATGTATTACGATCAGATCCACAGCGTCGAGTACGATCCCGTCAATAGGTTGAACGAGTACCGCAACGTGGGCCAGGTCCTCTCCCAGGGCGGCGAGTTCACCCTGATTCTCAAGCCGCACCGGAAATGGACCATCAAGGGCGCGCTGACGCTCCTGGACACCAAGGTCATCGAGTGGGAGTACAACCCCGAGTACCGCGGCGCCGAGGTGCTCTACACCCCCCGGTACAAGGCCCACCTCCACCTCCAGTGGCGGCCCCTCGAGGGTCTCAAGCTGAACCTGTACGGCACCTGGCAGGACGGGGCCTTCACCAACTGGATGAGGCAACACGACCCGAACAACCCCATCGCCAGGGTGGGCTCGTGGGAGCGCTTCGACTTCACCGCCACTTACCGGCCGCCGTTCAGGTATTTCAAACACGCCCGGTTTTTCTTGAAATTCCACAACATCACCGGCCGGACCTACCAGGTCCTCCGGGGGTACAACACCCTGCCCCGCTCGATCTTCTTCGGGGTGCGGATTACTTACTGAGGATTTGAGTCAAGAGGATCTTAAGAAAATTGAGGCCATCCAACGGCCCAGGCCGCCCAGTTTAGGTGTGACTGGGCGGCCCGGGCTTGATCGGCCCCGGGGTCGGTGGGCGCCGCAAAAAAAGGAATCGGATTTGACGGGTGCACGGCCAGCGGCCGCCCGGTCATAAAAAAAACCGGGCGGCCGTTGGCCCGTCTACCTAAGAACGGTTTGATCAGGGGAATGGGCACCTCTATTTCTAGGTCGGCCCTTGCCTCCGGCCCGGTCAATGGTAGTCGTGGGTCCCCAACACCACCGGCAGATCGAACTTGGCCTGGATCATATCCGCCAGTTGAGTCGCGCCGTCATAATAGGGGCAGTCCGGCTTGGCGTTGGCCAGGCAGGTGCTGAGAAAGACCACGTCCGGCCTGATCTCGCTGAGCTTCATGGCCATGCCCAGATTGGAGATGGTGTTCCGGCCCGGACAGTGGCACTTGAGGAGCGCGGTCACCTTGACCGGCTCGTCAAAGTTGCCCTCGCCCAATGAGGCGGCCTTGAGGCAGCGCCACTCCCCAGGGCAGCCGTATCCGGAATCCATGTAAGCGCCGCATCCGACGACGATGGCCTTCTTCATGTTCGCCTCCACCGGTTACAAGTACAGAATTTAGGTGATTATACCCGGCCGCTCCAAAAAGGCAACTCCATCGTCGGGGAGTCTGACTCACAACAATTGATTGGCCGTGGTCGTCGGGCGCGGCACGGGGCCAATCCCTGGGCCTGGCCCAAAAAGAACCCCGGCCGGGCGGCCGGGGTGGAGGGGGGGACTTGGCGGTCAGCGAGGGGGGAGAACTCTCTTACCGCCAACGCCGGTGACCGCGATGTCCGCGGTACCAATGGGCCCGGGAATGCCAGAAACCAGGGGCATGGCGATACCCGGGCCGGTAAGCGGAATAATACGGGGCGGGCTCATAAACTTCCGGCCCCAGGGGCGGATAAACACAACTGGCCAAGAGGGTCAGGCCCAGCACCAGGGCACCCAGCCAGGGCGCGATCTTGAATAACTTCTTCATGGCTTCCTCCCTAAAACTCCAGACCGACGCCGCGCTCGGTCGAAATTGTTTGCTGCCGACTGACCCTCAAGAGGGGCAAGGGGCGTGCCAGGACGACCAGGCGGGGCCATGACGGCGGTATCATATTGTTATTCATGGTTTATTTAAAGAATGGTCCCGCCGGGTGACAAATTTTTCCAGGTGACGGAGGTTCCAGATATCGAAATGGCCCTGGTCCGGGGTCTGCTTTCTGGAGCCCGGCGCCGCGTGACTGGGGGTGATTCGAGCGTTGATGTCGGCCCGCTGATTACCTGAGGGGTGAATATCTCTTGTGATCTGACAACGGTTTTCGGTATTCTCCATTTATTGGAACCTATTTTTCGATCAGGCCGGACCTCCCCTTAGGAGTCGGAAATGAAGAAGGCGATCGTGCTGGCCGGTTTGCTGTCCCTGGTCCTGTGGGCCGGGCCGGCCCGGGCCTGGCGGGTGTACGTGGTCAAGTACGAGACCCGGGCGGACCTGAAGGTCTATGTCACCAAATACTCCACCCGGGCCGATTGCCTGGTGTACCGGACCCGGTACGCCGGTCGGGCCACGGGGCCGGCCCATTGGTACTTCGTCAAGTACGCCACCCGGGCCGACAAGAAGATCTACTTTGTCAAGTACGCCACCCGGGCCGACTTGAAGGTCTTTTTCGTCAAGTACAGCACCCGGGCCGGATGCCGGAGGCGCTGACGGTCTTTACGTGAATCGAGCCATTGGGCCGGCTTCCGGGGCCATAAAAAAACGGCCGGCCGCCGGGGGGCCTGACGGTCAGCTATTGGCCGCCTGCCTCCAGTAACCGCATTTCAACCCGTTCGATCACCCGCCCGTTGGTTGAGACGAATGTAGCCCAGCATGATCGGAAGCTGAGTCACCGGTCCGGCCACGCCCACCACCAGGGCCGCCTCGCCGCCAAAGGCCGAGGCGGCCAGGCCCAGGGCGATGGCCGTGTTCTTGACCGTGCCGCCGACGATCACCGCCAGCCCGTCGCCTCTGGTCAGCCCCGACACCCGGGTCGACAGCTCGCCCACCAAGAGAAGAACCAGTAGGAAGACCCCGGCCAGCACCACCACCTGGAACAACAAGGCCGGCCGGTTGAGGATCAGCCGTCCCTTGTCGGCGAAGATGATCAGCAACACCAGGATCAGACCGTAGCCGACTAGGCCCTGGAGGTCGGCCTTGAGGACCAGGTAGCGCTCATGCCCGCGTCGGGCCACGACCAGCCGCCGGGTAAACACGGCGGCCGTCAGGGGGAACAGGACGGCCACGGCCAGATAACCGGCCATCATGGGGAGGGACACGGCCACGTATCTGGCCAGCAGCAACTTGGCCGTAAACGGAATCAGGACCAGGCTCAACACCAGGCTGGCCGTGGTCACGGCCACGGCCAGGCTGACGTTACCGCGCATCAGGCCGGTGTAGGCCGGGACAATGCCGGCGCAGGGCATGATGGCGAACAGGGTCAAACCGGCGACCAGATGGGGAGAGGCCGGCCACAGCCCGGTCTTGATCACCCCGAAGATCAGGGCCGGCGACACCACGAAGTTGATCGCCAGGGCCAGCAACAACGGCCCCGGCCGGCGGAGGGTCCGCCGCAGGCTGGTCGCGTCAACGTCAAACATGGACGGATAGAGCAACAGGAACAGGGCCAGGGGCAACAGCGATTTCAAGAAGCCGAAATCGCCCAGCCGGCTCAGACCCAGGCCCGCGGCCATGGTCAGGGCGGCGACCAGCCCCAGGCGACGGTTGATCTGAAGGCCCAGGGTGAGGAGGAACATTAAGCGGCAGCCACTATACCGTCGGTTGAAGAGCGGGCGGTCAGGTCGATCGTGAAAACACGGCGGTCAGCCCGCCTCGCGGGCCAGCAGGGCCGCGCCCAGGGCCCCGGTGATCTGGGGGTGGGGGGGCAGGAGAACCTCGCGGCCAATGGTCTCGGCCATCATCGTCGCCAGGAAGGGATTGTGCTCGACCACGCCGCCGGTCATGACGACCTTCTCGCTGAGCGAGTCCATCTCCAGCACCCTTTTAATGACCGAGCGGAACAGGCCCTTGACGATGTGGCGGACCCGGTGGCCGGCCCGGATTTTTTCCAGCACCTCGGTGGCGGTGAATACGGTGCAGAAACTGCCCAGGATCACCTCCTCCTCGGCCACCTCGGCCCGGCCGTTGAGCGATTCCAGGTCCAGGTCCAGGCGGACCGCCATCTCCTCCAGAAAGGCGCCCGTGCCGGCGGCGCACTTGCGGTTCATCTTGAAGCTGACGCGCCGGCCAGCCTCATCGAGCTTGATGACCTTGTTGTCCTGGCCGCCGATGTCGATGACGGTGATCGCCCAAGGGAAATAGTGGTAGCAGCCCCAGCCGTGGCAGGCGATTTCCGTCCGGGCGTCCGCGGCCATCGGCACGTTCTTGCGGCCGTACCCGGTGGCAAAGATGCGCTCGATCGCCTCCGGTTCGACCTTGGCCTCGTACAGGGCGTCCTTGAGCACGGCGTCGGCCGACAGCTCGAAGTCCGTACCCGAGCGGCGGACGGAATAGCCCAATAGCCGCCCGTCCCGGTCGATGACCGCCGCCTTGGCGTACGAGGCGCCGATGTCAATGCCCGCCGTGTAACTCAAAACCCGTCTCCCGCCTCAGCCGACCCCCGGATCACAGTTATTTTTAAATTTATCAAATTGAAACCAAAAAGCCAAGTCCGATCAAATCCGGCGCGGCCTCCGGCCGGGCCACGACCCGGGGGCGTCAAGCGGGCCACGGCCACCCCGGTCCGGGGCCGGGTCCGGACGAAGATAACCCGGCCGGGTTTCGGTTCCCGGGCTTCCACGCCCGTCCGCCTCTGTCCAGGGCCGCTGATCCGGCCGCCAGTCAGGCCGCCTCGTCGAGCTGCTCGACAAAGGCCTCGACGTTGGTCCGGGTCTGCTCCTCGGAGTAGAGCCGCAGGTCGTTCAGGTCGCCGTTGATGGTCAGGAAGGGGATGCCCAGCTTGTCCGCCAGCCGCTGGGGCATGCCGTAGCGGTTGTTCGAGTTGTTGGGACAGGTCTTGGCGTCGTGGTAGACGATGCCGTTGATCTGGAACCGGTTCACGTGGTCGATGACGTATTCTTCCTTGTAGGCCTCGTCCCGGACGATGAACAGCTCGGTGTAGGCCCGGGCCATGGAGTCGAACGGCTCGGCCGGGTCAAAGGCGTCGAAGATCCAGGAGTTGCAGTAGGTCGAGGCCACGATGCAGGCCCCCAGCGACCCGAAGAGTTCGGCGTTGGCCCGGAGCTTGCCCCAGACGGGCATGCCTTCCCAGTAGAGCCGATGTCTCTCGCCGGGCACCGAGGCCACGCCGTCCTTGATCCTCTGCTCCAACTCGGGCAGCAGGAGGTTGTAGTAATCCAGAGATTCCTGCCTCCCGCGCATGACCACGGCCGGGCCCATGTGGATGGTGGCGTCAAAGAAGTTCATGGGCGAGGGCGCGGCCAGGCAGGTCTCGAGCACCTTCCGCCACCGCACGCTGCACTCCTTGGACAGGCCGATGATCTCCCGGAACTTGTCCAGGTCGAATTTTTGGCCCGAGACCGCCTCGAGGTGGGGGATCAGGTCCTTGATCTGGGACGAGATGTCCGCGATCTGGGCCGGACCCACCTCGCCGATGTCCCGGTGGGTGTGGATGCCGACGCAGGGCACGCCAAAGTGCCGGGCGTACCACATGAACCAGTCCTGCACGTCGCGGCACTGGTTGGTGTTAAAGGCCAGGACGTAGGGGCGGGGCACGGACTGGATGTTGTAGGCCTTCTGCAGGGGCGTGACCCCCTGGAGAAAGGCGCCGATGTCCGAGGTGAGGTACGAACAGATCTCGGGCGAGTAGCCGATGGCGTTGGCCGCAGGGATCATGTCCGGGGCCATCCGGGTGGCGCCGAGCATGGCGCCGTGATTTTCGGGGTAGTACACCAGGAAATCAAAGGCCAGCAGCAGCTCGGCCGGTCCGACCGAGGTGCACCAGGCCACCTTTTTCTCCCCGGTCTTGACCGCCTCGTCCAACTCAAAGAAGTGGTCGGCCATGACCTTTTTAAGGGTCTTGGCCGCGTCAATGGGCGGCGGTCCTGGGGAGGGCGGTGCGGCCATGTGGTCCTCGACGGCTTGGGGTGGATGTCTAGACCCGGAGGCGGTTCCTGAAAAAACCGCCCCCGTAAGGGTGGTATATCGTTACTATTTGTAAACGTATCCAGGTCAGGCCCGGGTGTCAAGGGAAAAGCCGGCCCGGTCCGGCCCGGCTTGACAACCGACGGACCCGGCGTATAGTTACGTATTCGTCATTGACCGCAGGTCCAAGGGGGGCGAAGGTGGATTACCCGGTGGTGGACACGACCAGCACGGACGCCAGGTTCAAGTTCCAGGTGGCGGCCGAACCGGGTGGGGGCGGCATCCTGCGCTGTTTCGGCTGCGGGTCGTGCGTGGCCGCCTGCCCGGTGAAAAAGCACGAGGCGGCCTACGATCCGCGCCGGTTCATCAAGTTGGTGCTGCTGGGTCTGCGGGACGAGGTCCTAGCCGGCCCCGAGATCTGGTACTGCGCCACCTGCTACGAGTGCCAGGAGGTCTGCCCCATGGACGTCCGGTTCGCCGAGGCCGTCTCGGCCGTCAAGAACCTGGCCGTCCGGGAGGGCCACCTGCCGCCGGCCATGAGCGCCCAACAGGACCTGCTCAAGGAGCACGGCCGGCTCTACGAGGTCGGCGAGTTCGAGAACGAGAAGCGGACCGGCCTGGGCCTGCCCGAGGTGGCCGAGCGTCCGGACCAGATCAGGACCTTACTGGAGAAGTGATGAGCCGGGAGTATTTGCTGTTCCTGGGCTGCACCGTGCCGGTCCGGAATCTGAACTACGAGTTGTCCTCCCGGGTAGTGGCCCGGGCCCTGGGGATAACTTTTCATGACCTCGAGGACTTCCAGTGCTGCGGCTTCCCGATGAAGGGCATCGACGCCCTGGACGCCCTGGTCCTGGCCGCCCGCAACCTGGCCCTGGCCGCGAGTCGGGACCTGGAGGTCTGCGTGTTGTGCAACGCCTGCGCCGGGACCCTGACCGAGGCGGCCCACGCCCTGGACCACGACGACGCCCTGCGCCATCGGGTCAACGAGCGGCTGGCGGCCGTCGGCCTGGAGTACAAGCGCGGCGTCCGGGCCCGGCACTTCATTCGGATCCTGGTCGAGGAGGTGGGTTACGAGGCCATCCGGGCGGCAATCAAGAGGCCGCTGACCGGCTGGAAGTTCGCCCCCCACTACGGCTGTCACTACCTCAAGCCGACCAGCGTCACCGGCCGGTTCGACGACCCGGCCAATCCCCAAACCATCAAGAGGCTGATCGAGGCCACCGGCGCCGAGAGCCTGGACTACCCCGGCCTGACGGACTGCTGCGGCGGCGGGGTGCTGGGCATGAACGAGGGGCTGGCCAACGCCATGGCCGGCGGCAAGCTGGCCACCCTGGCCCACGCGGGGGCCCACGGCCTGGTCCTGATCTGCCCCTTCTGTAATGTCATGTTCGAGGGCCAGCAGAAGAAGATCGCCAAGGCCGGCGGCCTTGACCTCAAACTGCCGATTTTGTATTATCCCCAGGTGCTCGGGCTGGCGCTCGGGTTCGCTCCGGCTGACTTGGGATTCAAGCTCAACCGGATCAAGGCCAAGGAATTGATCGAGGCCATGGAGTCGTCCGCGGCCTGATTTATTGGGGGGACAAAAATGAAGATCGACAAGTTCGAATTTCCAGACGAGCTGTATTACGACCAGAACCACTTCTGGGCCCGGGTCGAGGGCGACGTGGTGACCATGGGCGCCACCCACTTCACCACCGAGCTGGCCGGCGAGATCACCTTTGTGGACGTGCCCGAGGAGGGCGACGACGTGACCCAGGGCAAACCCTTCGGGTCGCTGGAGAGCGGCAAGTGGGTCGGCCGGCTGTACGCCGTGGTGTCCGGCGAGATCGTCGAGGCCAACGAAGACTTGGAGGACGAGCCCGAGGTCATCAACGAGGAGCCGTACGGCCAGGGCTGGATCTGCAAGATCGAGATGTCGGACAAGGCCGAACTGGGCAACCTGATGCAGGGCGCGGCCATGGAAAAATTCATCAAGGCCGAAATGGAGCGCCTGGCCGACAAGATCAAATAGGCCCCCGGGATTCAATCGCCCCGGGGTCTCCTCTCAGATGATCACTGTCGCCCCGGGGCCGCCTGGCCGCCAAGATCATGTAATGGTCTATTAGGCGACAGGCCCTATGTGCCTTTGCCCTGGGCAAACGGGAGGGGGGTTCAATTTCACCAAAATTGCCGGTGATTGCAAGGTGTTAGCGGAATAAAAGTTAGTTCCAGATAAGGCTCCCGGCTTCTTTAAGGCCGGACTAGGGGACCTGCTGGAGCCTCCAGCACGATAGGTCAAGAACCGTCGACCCGGGAGCGTCTGATGGTCGCGGCCGCAACTTGAGCGGCCCAAACGCCAACTGTCACGGACAGGGCATCGACCGCTGCCCGAAGTATCACTGCGCCGAGCGAGATATCCAGGAACACGACAATGAAAATAGTACCTAGTGTCCAAACAATCCCGAACACCAGCCCGCCGAACCACAGGGCTCGTTTGACTGTCGAGTCGGCCTTTGGTCCTGGCACCAACAACCAGGACATCACTCCAATACACAAGCCGACCCCTATGGTCCAGGCCAAAGTGGACAGTGGTTTGGTGGCGTAGACCGACTGCAATCCCAAAACGGCGTAAGCGAAATAGCGGCCGCAGACAAAAAACAGGGCCGTTACCAGGATCATCACCAGTCCGCGCTCCGGCAGTTTGGCCGCGGCCGGACGACTGTCGGTGGCCGCAAACCGACCCAACAAGATGCCCAGGATGACTATGCCCAGGCCGTCAGCGGCGCCGGTGTACAGTTCGTGCGCCAGGGGCGAACCGAAGATCAGGCTCATTTCGACCATTGCCACCAGCCATAAACCGGCGAATAGGAGTCCGAAGCGCAGGCCCTTTCTCAGCCTCGTCCCGGTCATGTCCGCTTGGATCAAGACAAAGACCGCCGCCAGGGCGCCGAAAGTGACGGCCAGGAGGATGGAGGCCGCCGGCACAAACAACCCTTGGCGGACAAAGAAGCTGGGCGGAAAGTCATACTTGAGTCGGGGGCCAATGGCGTGAAAGATCAGACTCACGGCCGTGGCGACGAGAGTGATGGCGACGACCTTCCACCAGGCTACACTCGATCTGGTCACGGTAGCTCCCTCCCGACCAGGTTGGCGATCGTTTTCGAGCGGCGCGGCCAAGGCGCCGGATGAATTTTTGTTATCGTAATCCGAGGCAATACCATGAGGCAAGCCAGAACTCCTGCTCGCGGGGTTAAACAGAGCTCCTCCGGAATTATGCCGGAGACACCGCGACACAAGCCCGTTTGTCCTCTCCACAGGCCGATATTTCAGCCCTTCGTTGAAAAACCCCGGTATAGGCTCTCCATGTCCTCTGAGCAAAAAATCACTACGGTCAGCCTCGAATCTAAACGTTTTTCCGACAGGAATGCAAACCTCCCCTTCAAGCATCACCGCCGGGCCAGCCTTACTGGTCGGGCCAGCCGAGTACGGCCCAGGAATGATGGCTCAAAGGGAAAGCAGCCGCCACATGCACCCACCATCGCCGGCCCGGTCCGCATCGGACCCGGCCCGCCTGGGGAGCGACGGTGACTTGATGGCCGTCGACCGAATGGGGTCAGGGGCGCGACCAGTCGTCCATGAGCCTGGCGAAGCGGGGGAACAAATAATCCGCATCGTGCGGCCCGGGCGAGGCCTCGGGGTGGTACTGGACGCAGAACACAGGCCACTTCTTGTGGCGAAATCCCTCCAGGGTCCGGTCATTCAGATTGACGTGGGTCAATTCGACCTGGGACTGGTCCAGGGTCTCCAAATCCACGCAGAAGCCGTGGTTCTGGGAGGTGATCTCGATCTTGGTCGTGGCCAGGTCCATCACCGGCTGGTTGGCCCCCCGGTGCCCGAACTTGAGCTTGTAGGTCTCCCCGCCCAGGGCCAGGCCGAGGAGTTGATGGCCCAGGCAGATGCCGAAGATGGGCCGCTTGCCCAGCAACCCCCGGATGGTCTCGACGGCGTAGGTCACCGCCGCCGGGTCGCCGGGGCCGTTGGACAGGAATATGCCGTCCGGGTCGAGGCGGAGGACCGTGTCCGGATCAATGTCGGCCGGGACGACCGCCAGGTTGGCGCCGTAGCGCTCCAGACGCCTCAGGATGTTGAACTTGATCCCGTAATCAAAGGCGACGACCTTGTACTTACCTTGGCCGGCGGCGAAGACCTCGGGGCCGGTCAGGGCGAGGCCCTCGTCCATTGCCTGGCCGTCCTGCCAGCGATAGGCTCGGGGCCAAGTCACTTCCCGGACCAGATCGATCCCCACCAGGCCGGGCGAGTCCTGGGCCCGCTTGACCAGCGACTCAGGGTCCAGGTCAATGGTGGACATGAAGCCCTTCATCGCCCCGGCGATCCTGGTCCGGCGGGTCAGGGCCCGGGTGTCGATCCCCTCGATTCCCATCACCCCGGCCGTTTTTAGGTAGTCGGCCAGGTCGCCGGTGGCCCGGAAGTTGCTCGGCCTGGCCTGGTATTCCTTGATGATGAACCCGGCCACCTGGACGGCCCGGGACTCGACATCCTCGAGGTTGACCCCGTAGTTGCCGATCAGGGGATAGGTCATGGTCACCATCTGGCCGCGATAGGACGGGTCGGTCAGCACCTCCTGGTAGCCGCTCATGGCGGTGTTGAACACCACCTCGCCCGATGATTCGCCCTCACCGGTGAACGAATAACCCTCGAACACGGTCCCGTCCTCGAGGGCCAGGAGGGCCCTTTTCCTATCCGTCATCCGCAATACCTTGGCTTATGGATTCAGCTTGTACCTGGTCGCGGCGGGCCCGGTGAGCCGCCGGAACACGTATGGGCCGGTGGTCCCCTTCAAGGTCAGGGTGTCCCGGTCGATCTCCCTGAAGGAAAAGGTCAAAACCTCGGTCGGGGAGTCACGTTCCACGGTGAGGGCGTAGACCTTTCCCTTTTTGCTCAGTTTTTTCAGCCGGAAAGTATGGTTGAAGAACGGGCCGATCATCACCCGGGCCCGACGCCGTCCGACGATGATGATGATCTCGGTCTGCCCCAGGCCCTTGATCTTCTGCCACACCCCCATCAAGGGGCCGAAGCCGGACCCGCTCAGGGGCGGTCCCATGGGCCAGAACAGGATGGCGACCAGGGCCAGGCCCAACCCCAGCCCCGCGGCCAGGGCGATGACCCCTTTTCTGCGGCGGCGCGTCACGGCGTCCTCCGGACCCGGCCGCAGACCGTCCGGCGCATGGGCGGCCGCCGGCCGGGGCGACGTTCACCAAAGTCTACCACCTTGGGCCGTCACTCACAAACAGGCCGGCCCCGGCGACGCGGCCGGTCGAGGCTCAGGCGGTCTCGAACGCGGCCAGGACCCGGTCCCGATCGACCGGGCGGACATTGGCCGCGATCCAGGCCCGCATGGCGGCCCCGGGGTTGGTCTCCTGGGGCAGCGAGTAGAAGGGCAGTTCCACCCCCAGGCGGCCGGCCACCTCCCCGGCCAACAGCGGCCAGACCACGGCCAGATCGGCCTGAATCACCGACGCCCGGGGCAGCCGGGCGAAACCGCTCATCTCCATCCGAAAAGGGACGTCCAGGGTCTTGGCCTTGGGCCGGCCCTGGTGGATGGCCTCGGACACGGCCGCCTTGTCCCGCTGGGCCCGGACCACGGCCTCGAGGGTCGGGTCCAGGTCGATACGCACGAACCTCTTGTCGGCCAGGCTGAAGGTCTTTTGTCCCTCAAAGGCGGCCCACAGACCGTGTCCGGTAAAGGTCTCGAACGGGCCGTCGTGGATCTCTTGGGCCAGGGCCAGGCCGCTCTCCACCACCAGGTCCGCCCCGGCCAGGATTTCGGCCACCCGGCGGCTGCGCTCGGTGGCCGAGATCGACTCGGCCACGGCCAGGCCGACCGCCCCGCCGCCGACCAGTTGGGGGGTGGTCACCATCACCGGCGCTTTCGCCCGGGCCCCGGCGCCGATCATGGTCAAGGGGTCGGCGCCGGGGCCCACGGCCAGCTCGAGAGTCTGATCACGTCCGGCCGCCAGGGGACAAATCTCCCGGGCCAGCCGCTCGGCCCGCAGCCCGCTGGGATAGGCCAGGTTGCCGGCCACCTTGATGATCTGGTGGCCGGGCGCGGACCTGAGGGCGGCCACCAGGTCGTCGTCCAGGTCGATCTCGTCGGCGGCCGCGGCCCAGGCCGCGTCGTCCCAGACACAGACCTCGAACCTGCCGTCGGCCGGCAGCAAATGGCCGGACAGGCCCACTTCTTGGCCGTCGACCCGCTTCACCCACTCCAGGGTCCCGGCCATTTCGTGGGCGACCATGGCCGCGCTGGTCAGCACCCCGTCCACCAATCCGGCCTCGATCATGCCGGCCAGCAGGCAACTGACGCCCTCGTGCAGGTGCGGTCCCGAGCCGGTGGCCACCACCACCCGGCCGCCCCGCTCCTTGACCTCCACCCACTGGGCCGCGGCCGGACGGACGGCCTGCTTGATCTCCTCGGGCGTCCGGCTACAAAATTTATCGAAGTCTGCCCGTTCGATCATTGGCCGTGTTCCCCGCTCCTCAGGATCGCGGCCACGCGGGCGGCCAACACCTCGGCCACCCGGCCCCGACCGGCCAGGGCCTCTTGTCCCGCCCGGCCGCGACGGCGGCGCTCGTCCTCGTCAGACAGAAGACGCCGGGCCGCCTGGAACAGCTCCTCGGCGTCGGCGACCCGAATCCCGGCCCCGACCGGCTCTAAAATCTCGGTGGCGTCCAGAAAGTCCTCCATGGACGGCCCGTAGAGCACCGGCACGCCCCAGGCGGCCGGTTCGAGTGGATTCTGGCCGCCCAAGTCGACCAGCGAGGCCCCGACAAAGGCCACATCCGCCGCGGAGTACAAATCGAACAACTCGCCCATGGTGTCGACCACGACCACCGGGGCCGTCCGGCGGCCGTCGCCCCGGCCCAGTTCGCTCCGCTTCTGGAAAGCCACGCCGCGTTCGGTCAGGGCGGCGGCGATGGGCTCGACCCGGGTCAGGTGCCGGGGGATCAGAATCGACACCAGGTCCGGGATCTCACGCCGCAAGCGGCAGCAGACGTCAATGATCGGCCCTTCTTCGGGCGAGCGGATCGAGCCGGCCACGAACACCGGCTGGCCGGAGAGGTCCAGGAGCCGCCTCACCCGGTCGGCCGTGGCCGCCGAGGGGCGCTCGGCCAGGGAGTCGTACTTGGCGTTGCCGTCCACGCTCACCCGGCCTTTCGGTCCGCCCAGGGCCAGGACCCGGTCCCGGTCCAGGCTGGTGATCATGGACAGGTGGTCGAACCGGGCCAGCAGCGGCCCGAAGAGGGCCCGCCACCGGCGATAGCTCTGGAACGCCCGGGGCGAAAAGCGGCCGTTGAGGAGCAGCAGGCGGGTGCCCCGCCGCCCGGCCAGGGCCATCATGTTGGGCCACAGTTCCGTCTCGAGGATGACCAGGGCGTGAGGCCGCCAGGCGCTCAAGGACCGCCGCACGGCGCAGGACAGGTCCATGGGAAAAAAGACGCTGCGCACCCCCGGGATCTCCGCCGCCCGGGCCACGCCGGTGGCGGTGAAGGCGCTGACCAGGATCTCGGCGTCCTCGACCTGCTCCCGGATGGATTCGGCCAGGGCCCGGGCGATGTTCATCTCGCCCACGCTGGACCCGTGAATCCAGACCCGCCGCGCCCCGGAAGGGGCCTGTTTCCATAAGGGGCCGTAAAAGCCCAGCCGCTGGACGAACTCCCTGGCCCGTCCCGGACGACAAACCAGAAAGACCACGACAAACGGCGTGGCCAAAACGCCCGCTAAAAAAGTCATGAGCCAGTAACCAAACCAAACCAAACCCGGTCCCCTCAAGTCACGCCTCTTGACCAGGAAAACCCTCGCCGCCGGCCCTGTCGCGGCTCAGTCCTCGATGAATTTGGCCGGATAATCATCCGAACCCGACAGATGGAGATTGGGCACGACCATCACGGTCGCGGTGCCGTGGCACAGCAGGCGCCCCTTCTCGTCCTCGATGCGGGCGTCGCCCAGGCCCAGGGTCTTGCCCAGCTTGATCAGTCTGCCCCGGCCGATCAGTTGCCCGGACTGGGACGGGGCCAGGTAATTGAGCTTGACCTCGACGGTGGTCAGAACCGTGCCGTCCTCGACCGCGGTGAAGACCGCCCAGAAGCAGGACGCGTCCATCAGGGACGAGAACACGCCGCCATGGACGATGCCAAAGGGCTGAAGGTGTTTTGGCTCGACGTCGATGACCACGTGGGACTCGCCCGGCCCCAAGTCCTCGATCCGCATCCCCAGCAGGCTGAAGTAGGGACAGGTGTTGACCGTCCGGCGGACCGCTTCCACGTACTCGGGATTCAGCTTAGCCATGGCCGGCAATGTAGCATCTGAAGGGTTATGGGGCAAGGGTTGTCAATCCCCCGTCGGCCGAGGGGCCCCCGCGCCGCACCTACCCGCCACGGCTCGGCCAGCCATCAGACCTGATCCAGTCCCCCCGCCGGGTGACGGCCAATGACGCGCCGCCGGGCAGGGCCTCGATTAACCCGCGCCCCGGCCCGAGCCCCATGATGAAGCCGGCCGTGGCCAGGGCGTCGGCCAGGGCGGCCGTCGGGGCGATGACCGACAGGCTGGCCAGGGTCTGGGGCGAGCGGCCGGTGTTCGGGTCGATCAGGTGGTGGTGGATTTTCTGGCAGTCAAAAAAAATCTCGTATCCGCCCGAGGTGGCCACGGCGGCGTTGGTCAGATTAATCACGGCGCCATAGGGCCGTTGCCGGAGCGGGTCCCGCACAGCCACTCTCCAGGGCCGGTCCGGGGCCTTGCGGCCGCTGACGCGGATGTCTCCCCCGGCGTCGATCAGGTGATCTCCCACGCCCCGGGAGCGGAGCAGGTCCGAGGCCCGGTCAACGATGAACCCCTTGGCCACGCCGTCCAGGGTGACGGCCATGCCCGGCCGGAGCAGCCCCACCGCGCCGCCCCGGACCCTTAGCCGGCCGGCGTCCACCAGGGACAGGGCGTCCGCGATATTCGCCGCCGTGGGCCACCTCCCTCCCGCCTCGGCGGATCGCCGGAAAAGGTCCACCACCGGGGCGACGGTCACGTCCAGGGCCCCGCCGCTGCGGCGATGGAGGCGGGCGGCCAGATCGAGCACGGCCAGCAACTCGGGCGGGGCCGCGTTCAGGCGTCGGTCACGGTTAAGGACCGACACCGGGGTGCTTGGGTCGTACCGGCTCAAGATTTTAGTCAGCCGGTCGATCTCTTGCCAGGCCAGGCCCAGGGCCTCCTGGGCCCGGTCGCGGCTGGGATCAACGGCCAAAAGCGTCACGAACGTCCCCAGGGCGGGCCGAGTCTCCTTGACCCTAAACCGCGATTGATCGAACCGGATCGCCGTGGCCGCACCCGGCGCCAGGCCGCCGCCGGCCAGGCCCAGGCCGACCAGACCGGCCACCCGTAAAAAACGCCGGCGGTCAAACGACGGACCATCAGCGGTCTTTTCTGATTTTCTGACGACTCCGTTCACGACCATTCTCAAGACCAGCTCGCATTGTCTAAGGATTCGACCGGGCCGCCCCGCTATCTTAGCGACCGGGCCGTCCCGGCCTGGTCACGATCAATAGTCAGGAATCACGGCCGCCCTCAAGACCGGCCCTCGATCACCACCCCATCTTCCGAATCCGGACCTCGACCCCCTTGACGCCCTTCATCAGCTCGAGAAGTTGGGAGGTGTCGGTCTTGCCGAAGTGATAGGGATACAAGATTTTCGGCCGAAAGGCCTTGGCCGCGTCGGCCACCATCTTCGGAGTCATGGTGTAGGGCAGATTCATCGGCAAAAAGGCGACGTCGATTTTTTGGAGCCCTTTCATCTCAGGTACGTTCTCCGTGTCACCGGCCACGTAGACCCGCTTGCCCCCAAAGGTGATCACGTACCCGTTGCCCTCGCCCTTGGGGTGCCAGGGCACCCCGGGGCGCCGCATGCCGACGATGTTATAGGCCGGCACGGCCTCGATCACCAGCCCCAGGAGCCGCTTCTTTTCACCGTTCTTCATGGCCATCGCGCCCTTGACCTTGGCGGCGGCCAGGGCCGAGGCCACGATCACGGTCCGGGGGGTTCGGACGGCTTGGATGGCCTTCGCATCGAGGTGGTCGTAGTGGTGATGGGTGATCAGGATCAGATCGGCCTTGGGCAGCTTGGCGTAATCGGCGACCTTGGTCCAGGGATCGACGTGGATGACCTTGCCCCCAAAGGTGAACATCAGTGTGCCGTGGCGGATGAAGGTTATTTTGAGGTCCCCGGCCTTGGTCTTGATGACATCGGTCTCAAAGGCCTGGGCCGCTGCGGCCGGACCGAGTCGGCCCAGACACACGGCGGCCGCCGTCACCAGGATGGCGGCCACAATCGCGAAGCGCTTTCCGGACATGGTTGCCCCCTGTCTTGTTAGTCCTGAGCGGAAGTTTAACACATCTCCTGGCAGGGGTTCCATTGACAAAGGGACAACGTATTCCGAAAAAATTTGACATCGGCCCGATATATTGATATATGAGCATATGAGCATGTATTTCAGCGAGGTTCCAAGTGGCGGCACTTAGAAAGACAACCCTGGTCGACGACGACGCCTGCCGGATCCAATGCGTCCATCTGGACCGCCTCCGAGAAGCCAGGCGGGCGGCCATCCCGGAGCGGGACCTGGATCGGCTGGGCCTGATCTACAAGGCCTTTGGCGACCCGACCCGCTTGAAAATCCTGTCCGGGCTGCGAGGCGGCGAGATGTGCGTCTGCGATCTGGCGGCCTGGCTGGGGCTTTCACAGTCGGCGGTGTCCCATCAACTGCGGCGGCTCAAGGACCTGGCTCTGGTCAGAAGCCGCCGAGACGGAAAAATCGTCTATTACGCCCTGGACGACGACCACGTGGCGGACCTGATCCGGATCGGTCTGGACCACGTCCGCGAGTGAGAGGGTTATGAGTTTCATCCTAAACGCGCTCGGCGAGTCCTGGCGGCTGCTGGTGGAGTCGTCGATCTACATCCTGTTCGGCATCCTGGTGGCCGGGATGCTCAAGGTCTTCATCGACCCGGGGCTGGTGGCCCGGCACCTGGGCCGGGGCCGGTTTTTGTCGGTGGTCAAGGCGGCCCTGTTCGGGGTGCCGATCCCGCTTTGAAGTTGCGGCGTGCTGCCGGCGGCAGCATCCATGAAGCGGCAAGGGGCCAACCGTGGCGCAACCACGGCCTTCTTGATTTCCACGCCCGAGTCCGGGGTGGACTCGATGGCCGTCACCTACGCCCTGATCGATCCGGTGATGACCGTGGCCCGGCCGGTGTCGGCCATGGCCGCGGCCGTGACCGCCGGCGTGATCGAGAACCTGGCCGGGGGAGCGAAGGCGGACCAGGCGGAGGAGACGCCGGACCTGTCCTGCCCGGTGGACAACTGCTGCGACGGGCTGGATTGCCCGTCCGAGGTCCACCGGGGGCACCACGGTTGGTGGTACAAGATGAGGGCCGGGGTGTCCTTCGCCGCCCGCGACCTGTGGGGCGATCTGGTTGGCTGGTTCTTGGTCGGGCTGATCCTGGCCGGGCTGATCACGGCCCTGATCCCGGCCGATCTCTTGACCCGGTATCTGGGCGGCGGCCTGGGAGCGATGCTGATCATGCTCGTCGTCGGCCTGCCGCTCTACATCTGCGCCACGGCCTCGACGCCCATTGCCGCGGCCTTGATCCTGAAGGGGGTCAGCCCGGGCGCGGCGTTGGTCTTTTTGCTGGTCGGTCCGGCGACCAACGTCACCTCCCTGACCATGGTCGCCGGGCTCCTGGGCCGGCGGGCGACGATCATCTACCTGGTCACCCTGTCGGTCATGGCCGTGGCCTGCGGCCTGGCCCTGGACCAGGTCTATCTCTGGCTGGGCCCGACCGTGGCCACGGGACCGGTCCGCGAGGTCGGCGGAATTATCGCCGCCTGGAGCCCCTTCCCCTGGTCCGACGCGGCGATCAAGGTCGTCACGGCCGGCGTGGTCAGCGGCCCGGAGTCCGAGTTTTTACCGGATTGGGTCAAGCTCATGGGGACGGCCGGGCTGCTGCTTTTGTCCGTCCCGCCCCTATGGCGGCGCTTGAGGTCGATACTGCCCGGCCGGGCCGCGCCGGCCGGCGCCGGATGCTCCTGCGAACACCCGACCAAGACCCCGCCCGGCACGGACCTGTTCCCCATGGCCGGCCAGGGCCTGTCCCCCGACTCCCATCACCGCTGTTCCTGATCGTCTGCCAACCGGATCGGTATAGAAAAAACGGCGAACCTCCCGGTCCGCCGTTTTTTTTTTGCATCAGGCCCTAAATGGAAGCCGCGTCGTCGGTCAGCGACTCACCCGCCTTGGCCTCTTGAATCTGACGGATCAACTCGGCCAACCGGCCGGTCTGCCTGAGGCGTGACTCGGCCGCCACCTCCCGTTCCAAGGCCGCCTGGTCTTCGGCCGATTTCTCCTGGTCGGCCCCGTCC
>JAHJDS010000517.1 GCA_018812395.1 Pseudomonadota bacterium | reverse complement strand
GGGCCCGCCGCTGACTGAGCCGGCCGAATATCTTCGAGGCCAATTCCACCGCGGCGTGACCGACGCTCACCCCGGCCGCGCCGATGCCGGTCTCGGTCCGGACCCGTTTGGCCACGGCGAAGGTCTTGTGCAGCAGCCGGTTGAGCACCGCGCCGGTGGCCTTGACCAAGACCGCCGTCCGGTAGGCCTCCTTGATCTGGCCCAGGATCTGGGGCTCGCCGACGACCATCGAGTCCAGGCTCGAGGCCACCCGGAACAGGTGCCTGATCGCCTCCAGGTCCTGGTGGACGTAGAGCGCCGCTTCGAACTGGTCCCGGCCCAGGTCGTGGGCCACGCACAGCGCCTCCTTGACGGCCTCCAGGGACGACTCGGCCCGGTCGCTGAGAAAGAGGACCTCGAGCCGGTTGCAGGTCGAGACGATGACCGTCTCCCGGACGTCGGCCAGCTTTTTGAGGGCCAGGGTCTCGGCCGCCGGGTCGCGGCAGGCCAGGCGCTCGCGGATTTCCACCGGCGCGGTCTGGTGGTTGAGGCCGACCAGGACGATGCTCATCCCCCGGCGCCTCCCGGGGCCGCGGCGTGATAGCCGGGCGTCAGGAAGACCAGGGCCAGATAGCTGACCAGCAGGATGGCGAAGGCCGCCACCGCCAGCAGCGCCGCCCGCCGGCCGCTCCACCCGGCCACCAGCCGGCCGTGCAGCAGCGCGCCGTAGAGCAGCCAGGTGACGATCGTCGCCGCCACCATCGGGTCCCAGCGCCACAGGCCGACGGCGGCGTAGTTGGCGTAGACCGCGCCGGTGATCATGGCCACGCTCAGCAGCGGAAAGCCGATGATCAGGCAGGTGTGGCCCAGATGGTCCAGGCCCTCCAGGGGCGGCAGGCGACGGAAGATCGGCCCCAGGCGCTTGGTCTTGATGTGCCACTCCTGGACCAGGTACAAAATGCCCACCAAAAAGTTCAGGAAAAAGGCGGCGTAGCCCAGCATGGCCGTCAGGACGTGGCCCAGCAGCCAGGCCAGCTTCAACCCCGGGGCGATCTTGGTGGGTGCGGGCGGCAGGAGCTGGCTGGCGACGATCATCACCGCCGCCAGCGGCGCCACCAGGGCGCCCAGGACCATGACGCGCAGGCGCAGATTGAGCAGCAGATACAGCCCGGCCAGGGCCCAGGCCAGGACGGACAGGGAGCTGTTGAAGTCCAGGCCGGGCACCGTCCTCTGGGTGACCCACCACCCGATCAGGGCGGCGGTGTGCACCCCGAAGGCCAGCCACAACACCAGGTTGCCCGCCCGGTTCTGCCACCGGCGCTGGCGGAACACGAACAGGAAATAGAACGCCCCCGAGACCAGATAGATCACCACCGCCGCGGCGGCCAGAATCACGCTCACGCCTCTTCCTCCGGTTCCAGGTCGAGACCCATGTCGGCCAGCTTGAACCCCGGCCCCAAGACGTCGGTTAGCACCTCGTCCACCGCCGCCGTGTCCCGGGCGGCGACCAGTTCGACCAGCGCCGAGTCGGCCAGCCGCTGAAACAGGATCTTGTTCTCAGCGGCCCCTCGGCCCCGGGCCAGGACTTTTTTTCTGACCCGCCGCAGGATCGACAGGGCGACGCCCCACTCGGGTCCGAACCGGGCCTCGAGTTCGCGCCGGATACGCGCCGCCAGGGCCGGCGACGCCCCGGCGGTGGACACGGCGATGGTCAGGTCGCCTCGCCGCAGGGTGGCCGGGACGATGAAGGTGCACAGCTCGGGCACGTCGACCACGTTGACCGGCACGCCCCGGTCCGCGGCGGCCCGGGACACCGCCTCGTTCACCAGGGCGTCGTCGGTGGCCGCCACCACCAGGGCCACGCCCTCGATCTGTTCCGGCCGGAAGGAGTCCCGCACCAGCTCGAATCCCGACCGCTCGGCCAGGGCCGTCAGGGCCGCGTCCGGATCGGCGTCCACCACCCGGACCCGGGCCCCGGCCCGGGCCAGGGCCTCGATCTTGCGCCGGCCCACCTCGCCGCCGCCGACCACCAGGCACCAGCGCCCGGTCAGATCGATCATGGCCGGGTAATAACCCACGACAAACTCCTCCCCGGCCTGCTATAACACGGCCGGCGTCTCTTTTTCAACGTCGGCCGGGTCGGGTGGGTCGGGCCGGGTCTTGGCCCGGCAAAAAAAGGGCCGCCGTCCCCGGGGGTCTCGATGATCGCTCCCCGGGAAAGCGGCGGCCCTCGTGAATCGAACTCCGGTCCGCGTTCCCAATTATTACTTACAACAAATTGCCTCGATTGTCTTCTTCTTCATCCAAAATGAGGTCCGGGGGTTGGGATTGGGATTGGGGTTGAGGTCGCGGTTCGACCAGTTCCTCCCTGAAGTCCAAATCCAGTCTGACTTCAGTGGCCTGGGGACTGGTCACGTCTTGCCTGACGATGCCCAGGGAGCGGAACGTGACGTGCTGGCCGATCTGCTCGAGTTCCAGTTGCCTCGTGAGGGTTTCGTCTTGAATACTCGATATATGGAAGAAGTAGGAATCCTTGGGGTCCTCGCCCTGGATAAACCCGTATCCGCGCTGGGCGTTGTATTTCTTGATCACCCCATGGAGTAGAGCCCCTTCCGGCTGACCCGTGAGTCGTCTCAGGTCCATCAATTTGCGCTTGAGATCGAAGAACTCGAGCGCCCCGTCCGACCCGATGCGCAGCCCGACCAGGGTGTCGTTGCTGTACTGACGGGAAAAGGCGTAATAGACCAGCGCCGAGTAGACCAGCGCCGCGCCCGAGCGCTCGATGTCCAGGTTGGAGTCCAGCTCCAGGTAAACCGCCTTGGGGACGATCTTGTGGGTTTCCTGGATCTTGAGAAACTCGCTCATTTTCCGCAGGTTGTCCGCGTCCAGGGTCAACTGTACGCCGACTTGGACCAGCCGCGCGATACCCTCGAAGGCGTTGATGATGAAATCGATCTTGTACTCGTGATCGTACACGTTCTCTTTAAGGATGCGGCAGCCCAAGCTTTGCAGCTTGGTCATCAGCCGTTCCTCCTGATTGACGCCGTAACGGTCCATTTAAATCTCCTTCGCCTGATGGACCGCCGACCGAAGTTCGATTGTCAAAGAGCTAATTAAAATATATGTCCGGGGCGTGATTCTGTCAACATCTTGACGAGCGCCCACCCGGGGAGACCGGGAGGTCACCGCCCCGCCCCCGGGCCGGGAAGGGGCTCGAGGGCACTATCCCGACTGATCCGCACTCTCCCGCTGACCGGGACCCGAAGGGACCGTCCCCCCGGGACGGGCCGGAGCGGTCCCGCCCCGGCGGCCGTGGCCGCCGGGTCAAGGGGCCGGCGGTTGCTCGGCCGGTCCGGAGTCGTCCGGGGAGGGCGGCGGCGTCCCGGGGTCGGGAGCCGTCGACGGCGCCCGGGTCTCGACGGCCACGTCCGCCTGCTGGGCCAGCTTGATCAACTCGATGGGGTCCAGAATGAGGACCACCTGGCCGTCGCCGGTGATGGTCGCGCCGCTGAGCCCCCTGATCTCGCCCAGGAAATTGCCCAGGCTCTTGATGACGATCTCCTGGCGTTCGAGCATCTCGTCGACGACCACCCCCAGCCGCCGGTTGTCGTCGCCGATGACGACCACGGGCAGACTCTCCCGGTCGCGGGGCCGGGGGGCGACCTCGATGAGCTGGGCCAGATCCACCACGGACAAGACGTCGCCGCGAAGACTGATGGCCCGGCGCTGATCGACCGAGGAGACCGTCTCCTGCTCGACCTTGATCGTCTCCTGCACCGCCTCCAGGGGAATGGCGTAACGCATGCCGTTGACGATGACCGTCAGGGCGTCGATGATGGCCAGGGTCAAGGGCAGTGTCAGCGACAGGCGCGTCATCACCCCCGGTTCCGATTCGATGAACGCCTGGCCCTTGAGCTTGCGGATGTTGGAGCGGACCACGTCCATGCCCACGCCGCGCCCGGAGATGGAACTGACCTCTTCGGCCGTGGAAAAGCCGGGCAAGAAGATCAGCTCCAGGGCCTCCCGATCGTCCAGGGCGTAGGCCGCCTCGGCGGAGAACAGCCCCTTGTCCACCGCCTTTTGACGCAGGATTTCGGGGTCTATGCCTCGGCCGTCGTCCTCGACCTCGATGACCACCGTATTGCCCTTGTGGTAGGCCCGCAGATGAACGGTGCCCGTTTCCGGCTTGTCCGCGGCGGCCCGTTGTTCCGGGGCCTCGAGGCCGTGGTCCACCGCGTTGCGGAGGAGGTGGACCAGGGGGTCGCTGATTTCCTCGATGACCGTCTTGTCCAGTTCGGTTTCCTCGCCCTCGATGACGAGGTTGACTTTTTTGCCGGACTGCATCGACAGGTCCCGCACCAGGCGGGGCATGCGATTGAACACGTTTTTAACGGGCACCATCCGGACCTTCATGATGGTGTCCTGCAGCTCGTCGGAGATGCGTCCCATGGCGGTGGTCGTCTCGGCCAACTGGGCGCCGATCTCGGCCAGATCCACCTCATCGGCGACCATCTTGAGGATCATGGAGAACCGGTTGCGGTTGATGATCAGCTCGCCGATGAGGTTCATCAGCGAATCGAGCTTGGCGTGCTCGACGCGGATGGTCTCGGCCACGGGGGCGGCCTTGGGTTTCTTCTGCTTGCGGGCGGCCTCCTCGACGGCCTCGGCCGGGACCAGCTGGTCCTCGACCAATATCTTGCCCAGCGGCTGGCGGCCCTTGGCCTGTATTTGAAGGCCCTTGGCGACGGCCTCCGGTTCCGCCAGACCGGCCTCGGTCAGGATGCGGCCCAAGGGGCGGCGCCCCGAATCCTGGGCCTTGAGGGCGGCCTCCACCTGCTCGGGGGTGGCCACCTTTTCCTCGACCAGGATTTCTCCGACCAGCTTGTCCCGGGGCGGCTCGGCCGGGGGAGCCCCGGCCGGGGCCATGGCCCCGGAGCGGACCGCGTCCACCATCCGGCTCAGATCGAGATAGGCCGTGAAGAAGTCGTCCAGGACCGTTCCCTCGACGGTCGTCCGGCCCCGCTCGGCCCGGGTGGCCACGGCCAGCCGCTCGGCCGCCTTCTGCTCGATCTCGGGGAAGCCCGACGTGCCCGCCTGGTAATGGAGATCGGACATAGCCCGGGGCAGGGCCGCCAAGGCCGCGGCGTCCTGGGGGTCGCGGGCCAGGGCGCCCAGGGCGTCGCCGATCTGGGTGAGGGCCTCGTCCATGGCCTCGGCCGAAGAGACGGCCGGCGGCTCGGGGGCCGACTCCGGGGCGGCCGGGGCCTCGGTCGGGGCCCGACGACGGGCCAGGATGGCGTCCAGGGACTCGAGCACGGCCGAGGTGTCGGCCGGCCGGATGCCCTCCGGCGAGATGTGGTCGAGCAGGACCTCGATGGTGTCCGCGGCCGCCAGCAGGGCGCTGATCACCTCGGACTCGAGATCGAGCGCCCCGGCGCGCAGATCGCCCAGGACCGTCTCCGCCCGGTGGGTCAGCTCCTCCATCTGGGTGAAGCCGATGTCTGAGGCGTTGCCCTTCAAGTTGTGGAACCACCGGAACAAGCCGGCCAACAGATCGGGATCGGCGCCCGCGGCCTCCAAGGAGACCAGTTCCGCGGTCAGGGCGGCCTGGATCTCGCGGGCCTCGTCCACGAAGTCGGCCAGGTGCTCCTCCACCGCCCCCAAATCATCACCCGGAACCGCCAACGGCTCGGAGGGCGGCCCCTCCACCGCCGCGGCCGGGGCCCCGCTCAGCCGGGATTCGGCCCGGGCGACGAGCACGCCGATCTCGGCCCCCAGGTCTTCGCGCTCCTCGGGATCGAGGCCCAGGTTGTCGATCAGCTTGACGGTCAAGTCGGTGGCGGCGAACAACAGGTCGATCACGTCCGCGTCCACGTTCAGGCGGCCCTTGCGCAACTCGTCGAGCAGGTTTTCGAACTTGTGGGTCAGATCGGCGATGTCATCGAGGCCGATGAACGAGGCCGCGCCCTTGATCGAGTGCATCGGCCGAAAGATGGTGTCCAGAAGATCGTGGTCGTCGGGCGTTTTTTCCAGTTCGAGCAGGCTCGGTTCGATGGCCGTCAGGTGCTCCTTGGCCTCGACCGCGAATTCGCTCAAAATTTCCGGATCTAGGATGCCGTCGTCCTGCATGAGGTCTGCCCCGTTAGGCTTGTACGATCCAACCACCCTCGCCCGCGCCGGTCACCAGGTGCGGCAGGTCGAGGATAATGAGTAACCGGTCGTCAATCTTACCGACGCCGCTGATGTATTTGGACTCGAGGCTGCCGACCATGGCCGGCGGGGACTCGACGGCCGATTCGGGCAGTCGGAGGACCTCGCTGACCTCGTCGACCAGGAACCCGACGGCGGTCCCCTCGAGGTCCACGACCACGATTCGCGTCCGGCGGTCATGCTCCAGGGCCGGCAGGCCGAACTGTCGCCGGAGATCCACCACCGGCACCACCTGGCCCCGCAGGTTGATCACCCCTTCGACGCTGGCCGGGGCCCGCGGCACCGGCGTGATGAGCATCAGGCGGTTGATCTCCCGGACGTGGGTGATGTCCACGCCGAATTCCTCGTCGCCCAGAAAAAAGGTGACCATCTGACGCAGGCGCCCTGCCCCTCCCCGGCTTCGGTCCTCGGTCCGGGGGAGATCGCTCGTCTCCCGGTCTTCGTTCCCGGCCGATGTCGAGTTGCCCTCGGGTTCCATGGCGACCTCCCCTCTGTGTCCCCGGCCACTGGAAAATCAGACGACGGTCCCGGGGGCCGTCTCATCCTATCATAATCATCATACCGACCCGGAACCGAACCGACAAGACCGGCCCCTCAGTGGGACTCGGCCACACGGCCGATGACCCGAGCCATGTTTTCCAGGTCGACGACGGCGTCCGCCAGGCCGGCCTCGACCACGGCCCGGGGCATGCCGTAGACCACGCAACTGGCCTCGTCCTGGGCCAGGGTCCGGCCCTGGGTCCGCTTGATGGCGGCCATGCCTTCCTGGCCGTCATGGCCCATGCCGGTCAGGATGACCCCCAGACATTGCTGGCGATAGGTCGCCGCGGCCGAGGACATCATC
The DNA here is from genome assembly GCA_018812395.1 of Pseudomonadota bacterium. Classification (GTDB taxonomy): domain Bacteria; phylum Desulfobacterota; class Desulfarculia; order Desulfarculales; family JAHJDS01; genus JAHJDS01. The sequence continues at coordinate 1,962 of JAHJDS010000517.1, read as the reverse complement.
ACGTCCGCGGACGGTCGATGCAACGTCTTGGCCGGTTCGTCGGACAAGACCACCTCGACCCGGGTGCCGCGCCGCCGCAGGGTCAGGTGTTTACCGCCCGGGGCGACCAGGGCATGGCCCGGCTGCAGCGTTTGGCCGTGGCTGGCCTCGGAGACCGTCAGGGCGCACACCGAGTCCAGGCGCTGGGCGAACGGGCCGGTGAACGCCGGGGGCATGTGCTGGACAATCACCAGCGGGGCCGGAAAGTGGGCCGGCAGGCGGGTCAGGATGGTCTGCAGGGCCGGCGGGCCTCCGGTCGAGGCGCCGACGGCCACCAGCCCCACGTCGCCGGAGCGAACGCTCGGCATCGGTCCGGCGGGGGCCGCCGCTTTCCGGTGCGCCCGGGACAGGAAAGAGCGCACCCGGCGGCCGGCCACGGCCTTGACTTTCTGGATCAACTGATCGCGGATGGTGACGATGTCCTGGCCGGCCCGGCCCAGGTCCTTGGGAATGAAGTCCACCGCGCCCATATCCAGGGCCGACAGCGTCGCCCTGGCCCCTTCGGTGGTCAGGGAGCTGATCATGATCACCGGCCGCGGCGAGGTGGCCATGATCCGGGCCAGGGCGCCCAGGCCGTCCAGGCGCGGCATCTCCACGTCCAGGGTGACCACGTCGGGGTTTAATTTTTGGACCTTTTCCAGGCCGTCCAGGCCGTCCCGGGCCGTGGCCACGACCTCGATCTGGGGGTCCGTTTCGAGCATCCGCTTCAGCGACTGGCGCATGAAGCTCGAATCGTCCACCACCAGGACCCGAATCAATTTCCCGCCCTGGCCGTCGGACCCGGGGCCCATGGAGCCTTGGCCGCCGGGGGCGCCGGCTGACCCGGAACGGGGGGGGGCTGACTCGGTCCGGAAGGGCTATTCGGAGCGGTCGTCACGTCGATCCCCGACGGCCACGGACCCCGGCTCCTGGCGATAGGTGCGACTTTGGAGCTGCTGGCGCTGGGCTTGGAAGACGTAGCGGATGATGCGTTCGCGGTCCATCTCCTGGATGATGACGTACAACAGGGCCACCTCGCGACGGTACGGCGCCTGGCCCGAAGGCCGGACGCGCTGGACCGCCCCGACCAAGGGGATGCCGGTCTGCAGACCGGGCGGCCGGATGGCCATTTCCAACAGGCCGTCGGCGGGGACGTCGACATCGGTGATCAATCGCGCCCCCGAGCCGCTCAGGTCGATGATCTCGCCCTCGGCGGGGAATTGGTCCACCTCCTCGCGCTCGGTGAGCAATTGGATGATGAAGTTCAGTTTGCGTTCCAGTTGGCTGAGGATGGGCAGCAGCGGCCTCAGAAAATCCTCGATCTCGGTCTCGGCCATCAGATCTCCGGACACGTCCCCCAGCTGGGACATGGCCTCGGCGGATAGGCCCCGGTGGCGCTTGGTCAGGGTGGGCAGGTCTGACCGGCTCCAGATCTTGAACTTGACCGGAAACAGGATCTGGACCCGGGCGTCTTGCCGCAGATTCTGGTCGTCGGGACCGTCCGGCGGATTGTGCTCAGCCATTAATCAAGACTCCCTTCCCGGCCCCGGACTAAGTAAATAAAAACGGACCGGGGCCGCAACAATTTAGTGATAATATAACCTTAGCCGGGGCAAAAGACAAGACTATTCTTGTCGCGGAAGCCGAATCGGTGGGATGAAGCGTCCAGGGAGGGGGGGCGGGCCCGGGCCGGTCTCGGCCTCAGGCCCGCGAATCAAACAGCAGGCCGTTGAGTTCGGCCATGCGGTCGGCCAAACGACGGATGTTCTCGGGCGGGATTTCCCGGATGACCTCATTCGTCTGCCGGTTGAGGACCTTGACCACCACGCTGTTGTCGGTCCGGCTGAGCTTGAAGTTCAGCTTGATGTCCAGGGAGGCGGCCATCTGCTGGAGCTGCTTGACGGCGGCCTCCACCTGCTCGGCGCTCGGTTTGACGTCCGGCTG
>JAHJDS010000516.1 GCA_018812395.1 Pseudomonadota bacterium | reverse complement strand
CATCGGGAAACTATTTTGCAACGCTCTCATTAAGTTTCAATGGATTATGGCCATACTCAGGAAATAGGCTGGCATACCTTATGTAGAATGCACCGGCATAAGCTCCTGTCGGCCCCGAAGAAGCCGGTGAAAAGAATACCAGAGCGCTCGGCCTTAAGCACATATTGCCGGGCAGGTGGTGTAATATGAGATGACCACAATCACGGGGGGAGATCATGCGTCGTTATCTTGCGCTACCCTTGGCAATCTGCCTGGCGCTTTTAATCACCGCCGGCGCGGCCCTGGCGTCTGATGATTGGAAGGCGGCCGAGGCGGCATACAAACGCGGCGACTACGCCACCTCAGCGCGGATAATCCGCAAGCTTGCCCTTCAGGGCCTGGCCAAAGCCCAGGCCCAATTGGGTTACATGTACGTCAGAGGCCTGGGTGTTCCCCGGAGTTACGCTGAAGCGGTGAAGTGGTACCGCCAGGCCGCCGAGCAGGGGGTTGCCAAGGCCCAGTACAACCTGGGCGTGTGCTATGACACGGGCCAGGGCGTACCCCGGAGTTACGCCCAGGCGGTGAAGTGGTGGCGCCGGGCCGCCGCGCAGGGGCACGCCAAGGCCCAGTTCAACCTCGGCGTGTGCTATTTAAAGGGCGAAGGCGTACCCCGAGACTACGTCAGGGCGTACAAGTGGATCCTCCTGGCGGCGGGTCAAGGACACCCTAAGGCAATCAGGGTCGGGCCCATTTTGGCCAGGCGGATGACCCCGGCCCAGATCGCCGAGGCCAAACGACTGGCCGCCAAGTTCCGGCCGAAAAAAGCCAGATGAGTCCTCGGGCCCGGCCCAACCTCAGCGCCTGGTGCCGAACAGCACCCAATTCAGCAACCCCAGACCGGGAAGCCGGCAGACCCGCACCAGGCCCTGACTCACCAGCCAGGTCACCACCACAAAGACCGGCAGCTTCAACCAGGCCGCGCCGGGCAGGCCCATCGCCCCCCAGGCCGCGGCCAGACCGACCAGGACCGCCAGGTGACACAAGTAGATGCCAAAGGTGTCCACCCCGGCCGGGGCCAGCCCGGCCACCACCCGTTGCCCCGCCTTGGTCCGGTCGAGTCCCTGGAGCCAGGCCAGCAGGAAGGTGGCTCCAAAAAAGTGGAACGGCAGCCCGGTGAGCAGGAAGAATTCCCGGGAGCTGTGGCCGAACGTTTTGAGTTGCCACCAATTCTCGACCAGATAGGCGGCCAGGGCCAACAACGTCACCAGCCCCAGGGCCCCCCAGCCGTTCGCCCAGTTGGCCCAAAATTTCGGGCCGATGACCCAGCCAGGCCCCCCACCAGAAGAACAGCCCCCAGCCGACAAAGACCTTGCCGAACGTCCATTCGAAAAAATGACCGTCCGGGCCGGTCAGCCACAGCAGCGCGTCCGATACGAGATAGAACAGACCGGACAGGATCGCCGACCAGATCAACAGCATCCGCAGCCGGCGCTCGTTCAGATGATCCCGCACCAGGGCCCACAGCCCGAAGAACTGGAGCAGGACAAAGACGAAGTAGAGGTGGTCATAACCCGTGGCCAGGTTCCAGAGGGTCAGGCCGGACCACACGGGCCGCCCCTGAAACACCCCGAACCAGACCATGTAGATCACGTTCCAGGCCAGAAACGGGACGACCAGGACGTCCAGCTTGCGCCGCCACCACCCGAAACCCCCGCCCGTTCGTCCGGGCGAGCCCAGGCCCCGGCCCAGCAAAAAGCCGGAGATCATGAAAAAGGCCGGGACCACGCACCGGATGGCCACCGAGATCACGACGCTCCACCAGGCCTCGATCCCGGCCGAAAAGTACCAGAAATTGTTCACGTGGCCCAGGACGACCGCGGCCATGGCCAGGGTCCGCGTCGCCTCCACCCAGACTAATTCCCGTCTAGAACCCATGTGATCGCTCGGTTCTCACCGCGCTCCCTTCAGACCAAGGGTTTTGGGATTACCTCGCGCGGTCTAATACCTGACCACGGGTAATCAACCGGGGCCGCGACCGACCGTTCCAATCCAATCATTTGGGAAACAAAACCGGCGATCGTCCCCAATTCTATCGGCGTCCCAGGGCCCGGCCACGGATGGCCAGCAGCCAGGCGATCATGCCGATGGTGATGATCAGGTCCAGGACCAGCACCGGCGGTAATATCCGGGTCATGATCATCATCGCCACCAGGGCCGCGCCGCCCACCGGGTACCCGCCCAAAGAAACCCACCAGCCCCACTTTTTCCGCACCAGCATCCCGATTCCCCCGGCCAGGATCAGGACGGAACACAAATATCCCAGGGCGAACCACAGGGTCATCGTTTTTTTCAAGGGAGTCATCAGGTCGTGGGATGAGACGCCCGGAGACTCGGCCGACGGTCGCGGCGCCGGGGTCTGACATTTGACGGCCGTCGAGAAATTGGTGCCAAAGGAGAAGCAGGAGATGGTGATGCCGACCACGCCCAGCAAAATGCCGATCACCGCGCAGGCGACGACCAGGCCCGATGTCTTGGTGGTGGCGGGGGTCATTTTTTACACCTCGTGTCCGGCAAAACCGAGTGCCGATCGGCCGCCAGGATAGCATAACTCGGGTCGGCGTGCGGTTTTTTGGTCCAAGCGGCCAAGAGGTCCCCTAAAAACAAAAGGACAGGGTCAGCATCACCACCCCGTGGGCCCCCTGGTCGGCCAGGGCCAGGGCCGCCCAGGTCCGGGCGTTTCGCTCCCACCACGACTCGGCCGGGGCGCTCTGGGGATCGACCAAAATCTTGAGGGCCCGTAGCTTGGACACGTCCTCCGCCGCGCCGGGAATGAGCCGCTTGGACACCTGACGGCGGGCGGCGTCGATCAGAATATGGGTGACGAACGTGATCCCGGCGATCAGCCAGCCGCGGCGCGAAAAGTCGAAGACGAACAACAGGGCGGCCAGGCCGTTCAGCCCGGCGTGAAGGGCCAGGGCCAGCGAACGGGCATAGACCGTGCCGCCCCGCTTGCGTCGGGCCAGGGCCCGCGGGTTGATGACCACGTCGGCCAGGAAATGGGCCAGGCCGAGTCTTATCAGCAGGTCCCAGTTCACGTCTGAACGATCGCCTCCCGGGGGCAGGCCTCGAGGCAGGCCTCGCAGTCGCGGCAGACTTCAGGGTCGATCACGGCCACGCCGTCTTCGATCCTGATCGCCGCCAGGCCGCAGGCCTCGAGGCATTCTTGGCATCCGTCGCACTTATCGGGTAAGACAAAAGTCGGCATCGCCCCGCCGTTTCTGACGACCTCCGAGCCTGAGGCCCGCTCAAGCATACCCTTGCTAAATTCGCCGGCCTGACCTTAACACCTGCCCTGGTCAACGGCCATGAAAATCCGTGGCGACCCTTGCCCCGCCGGCTCGACGGTGCTACCATTGGTTCGTTTTTTGTAGACCAAAAGAAGGATTTCGCCCCATGATTATGGGCCTGATCACCGCCGCCCTGATGTTCGTCCTGGGCCTGTTGATCATACCCAACATCGTTTTGCCCAAAAAGCCCCGGGGGCGGGCGATCATGGACAGATGGGTCCCCTGGCTGGGCCTGGCCGGCCTGGGTTGGGGAGTATTGGTCATCGTCGACGCCACGTCGGGCTTTGGCCAGGTGTGGCGGATGCCGGTTTCGTGGGCCGCCTATCTGATCGGCGGCGTGGTCTTGGTCGGGCTGGGATTGCTCTTGGGGACAAGTCTGATCCTGAGATTCAGGAGGCCCGGCGCGCCCCACGATTCTTCCCGGTCGAACCTCGAGCCGGGCCTGGCCCGGGTCCAGGGCGCCTGGGCGTTGTGGGCCATGATTCTGAGCGTGGTTCTGGTCATTCTGCTGCTCATGAGCGTGGTCCCGGTCCGACTCCGGGTCAAACCGGAAATCGGCCAGCCGCGGCGCCCGGCCCCGACCTCACTCCTCCTGGACCGGGGCGCCGTTGACAAAGACCTGGCTCGGCGGGCGTAACGCCCGGGCCATTTCGACCGGCGTCTGGTCAAAAACCAGCCAGGTCGCCGGCCGGCCGGGGGCGAGTGGCCCCAGGTGGTCCTCGACGCCCAACAACTCGGCGCCGGCCACGCTGGCCGCGGCCACGGCCTCTTCCAGCGAAAAGCCGGCGGCCAGCAGCAACGACATCTCCTCGAAAATCGACGGGCCGTGGGCCACGCCCAGGGTGCCGGCGTCAGTGCCGCAGGCCACCTGGACGCCCAGGCTCCGGGCCCGGGACACCTGCTCGATTTGATGCTCCAAATTGCGGCGGGCGACATCGGCCCGGGGGTCGCCGGGCGGCAGGGTCTCGGCGTAGCCCTTCATGGTCACCGTCGTGGGGACCCAGACGCACCCCCGGTCCCGCATCAGGGACAGCAACTCAGAACCCATGAAGAAGCCGTGCTCGATGGAGTGGCCGCCGGCCACGACCGCCCGCCGGACCGGCTCGGCGCCGTTGGCGTGGACCATGGTCTTGAGTCCGCGGCGGGCGGCGGCCTGAACGGCCCGGGCCAGATCGGAGGTCTCGAATTGGGGGGCGGTCGGCCGGCCGAACCGGGTCAGGCTGTTCAGGCCGGAGTTGACCACCTTGACGTGGTCGATTCGGGCCGCCTCGTCGGCCACGGCCCCGGCCAGGTCGGCCCCGCCCACCGCCCGGCCGATGAGTTTCCCGTAACGCCCCCGGGCGTGCCAGGCCCGGCCGGGCGCCCGAACGGTCAGGGGATACCCGGGGCCGAACTCGTCACGCAGCCTGAGCGAAAAACCCCCGTAGTCGCCGCCGTCGCGCACGGCCAGGACGCCGGCGCGGATCAGGTCGCGGGCGTGCCTGGTCATCACCGGTTTCAGGTCGTCGTATCGGGCCGACAACTGCCGGCGCCGCGCGGCCTCGTCCGCAATGGGCGACATGAACAGATGGACGTGGGCGTCCACCAGGGCCGGGGTGAGAGTGGACTCTGAAAAATCGAGCCCCGGGTCGGGCCGTTCGCCCCCCGCCCCGTCGGCCAGCCCGACGATCACACCCTCTCGTATCTCCACCAGGACGTTCGATTGGGCCGGTGTCCCGGCGCCGTCGATCAGCCAGCCGGCCTTGAGCCAATAACGATCAATCATGGCCGGCATTATACCTCAGTCGGCCACGACGGATGGGTCTTTATCGGCAGACGAGACAATGAACCGCGGGTCATCGGCCGGGGATCAAAAAACCGACCAGGGCCTGTTCCCGAACCGTGAATCGGGCGACAGGGGTCAAAAATTTTTTACCCGGGTCAAAAAATTTTTACCCGCCTCTTTTGGTCGCGGATTCGAGCCCTTAACCTCCCCCCAGGAGGGAGGCCCCGGTCGCCGGTAAAAATAAGTTGACCCCTGCGGTCGTGTAAATGGCGGCCGTCACCCCGGCCGCGGGAGCGATCTGTCTGCCAGCATATTGAAAACAATAAAAAAACGGCGACCGCCCGGGCTGTTTTCAGGTTTGGCAAGGAAGTTGCTCACCGTAAAAAACGTCAGCTTCTTCTCTTTTCTCCAGGGGGAGCCGGGCCACCTTCGGCCCGGTTCCCTCTTTTTTGGCTCTTGGCGGTGATGTCAGTCGATGCTCCCTGGTTCCTCAAGCCTCCGGTCGCCGGGCCAATGTCGGTCCGGTTCCCTCTTTTTTGGCTCGAACGGTACGGGAGCGGGAGACGGTTGGCCTCGGGCTCATGACCCCGTCTGTTCCAGGGTGGACTTGCGGAGGCGGCGGGAGTAGACAGAAATGATGTCCCGATGGGAAATGATGCCCACCAGACGTCTGTCGCCCGGCCCGGCGACCACCGGCAAGGTGGCGTAATCCCGGACCGATATCTTTCGCAAGGCGTCCTCGAGGGTGTCCTGGGGGGTGACGGTGACCACGTCCGGGCTGGCCATCTCCATCACCACGACCAGGTCCCACAAATGCCGGTCCGTGTGATAGCCGACATAATCGGCGTGGGAGATGACGCCCACCACCTCGCCTTTCTCGTTGACCACCGGGAAGGAGGCGTGTTTGGAGCCGGTGACCTTGTCGTGAAACTGTCCGAGAGTCATGTTCCGGGGCACGCTGTCCACGTCCCGGCGCATGGCCTCGCCGACCCTCATGGATCTGAGCAGGGACATCTCCTTGCCGGCCTCGACCTCGACGCCTCGCCGGAGCAGCTTGAGGGTATAGATCGATTCCCTCTTGAGAAGTCGGGCCACCACCGTGGCCAATACGCAGCCGATCATCAGGGGCAGGATGATCTGGTAACCCCCGGTCAACTCGAACAGGATCAAGAAGGCGGTCAAGGGACCATGGGTGGTGCCGGCCACCACGGCGGCCATGCCGACGATGGCGTAGGCCCCCGGCCCGGCGGTTATCCCCGGGAACAGGCCATGGACCAGGCTGCCGAAGGCCGCGCCCAGCATGGCGCCCATGAACAGTGACGGGGCGAAGATGCCCCCGGACATGCCGCCGCCGATGGTTATCGAGGTGGCGAAGATCTTGACCCCCAGCACGGCCAGGAGCATCCACCACACCAGTTTGTCTTGGAGGGCCAGTTCGATGGCCTCGTAACCGACGCCCAGCACCATCGGCAAGACCAGGCCCAGGGCCCCCAGGGCGGCCCCGGTGGCGGCCGTTTTCAGCCACGCCGGAAACGGCCAGGCGTCGAACAGGTCCTCCATCTTGTAGAGGGAGATGGTGAAGATCACGGCCACCACGCCGGCCGCCAGCCCCAGGATGGCGTAGAAGCCGAACTCCACGGGCGACACCAATTTGTAGGCGGGCACCACAAAGGCCGGAAAGTTGCCCAAATGAAACCGGGAGACGGCGGTGGCCATCACCGCCGACAGGACGATGGGCGAGAAGGTGGCCACCGAGAACTCGCCCAGGATGATCTCCAGGGCGAACATCATCCCGGCCACCGGGGCGTTGAAAGTGGCCGCGATCCCGGCCGCCGCCCCACAGCCCACCAGGACCCGCATCCGGCCCGGCGAGGCCTTCAGGAATTGCCCGACCGTCGAGCCGATGGCCGAGCCGATCTGGACGATGGGCCCCTCCCGGCCCACCGAACCGCCCACGGCGATGGACAGGCTCGAGGCCAGCGACTTGATGACCACCACCCGCTTGCGGATGACCCCCGACCGGACGGCCACCGCCTCCATGACCTCGGGCACGCCGTGCCCCTTGGCCTCCCGGGCGAAGAGATGGATCATCAGCCCGACCAGCGCCCCGCCGATCATCGGCACCAGGAGGCGGTAGTACCAGGTGTGGCCGGCCAGCACGGTGATCAGGTTGGCGTCCGGGCCGTAACAGATCTTTCGGAGGAAATCGATCAGCCACCGGAAGGCGACCGCCCCGTAACCGCCCAGGATCCCCACCAGGACACCGAGCAGCAACAGAATAATCTGCTCGTGGGTCCACAGAGAGCGCTTGAACCAGGTCAGGACGGACATGCGTTTTTCCTGCCGAGCGTCAGACGTCCGGGTTCGGTCAATATGGCCCCTCCGGGACCCTCCCGGTCAAGGTGCGGGCCGGCCCGATCGGCGGTGCGACCGACAGGGTCGTCCGGGGTCTAACGAGCCAGGACACCGGCCAGACTGTTGGCCATGATCCGGCGGACCACCCGCCGGGCCAGCCAGTCGTTTCCCCTGACACTTAGATGGGCGTCTCGGGGCCAGGTCAGGCCCCTGGCTCGGGGGCCCATCTTGACCAGGACGGGCGTCAAGTCCAGATAGGGGACCTTCAGCTTGTCCAGGATGGCCCTTATCCGCCGGACCGGGCGGGTGTAGTCGAGTCGCTCCAGGATTCGTTTGATACCCGGCACCAGGGCGTCGTTGCGCCCTTGATGGTCGCCGTAGACCCGGCGGTGGGGCAGAATGACCACCAGCAGCCGGGCGTGGTTTTTCTTGACCAGGTCGTTCAGCCGGTGGAGGGCCTCGGTCACCGGCCCGGCGGCCCGGGCGATCAGGTCCGCTTGCTGGGCGGCCCGGTATCGCCGGACCAGAGCCAGGCCCCACGGTCCTTGCCACCAAGACCAGTGGAGCACCTCCTCCGGGGCCGGCCGGTAGACCGGGGCGACCACCTGCCAGTCGCCCTGAAACAGCCTCCAGAAGGAGTCCCAACGCCCGTCCCAGGCGGCGACCCGTTTTCGCCACTTGCGCTTGACCCGGAGGCCGGCCAGCAGGTCCCGCTGCAGGTTGTAGAGGTGGAGCCGCTTGTACCAGGGCAGGGCGAAGCGGGCGTGCTGCCGGGCGATGTACTTTCGGTCGGGCAAGACCGGCTTGTACCCCCCGGGGTGCGGCTCGAGATACGGCCGCCCCGGTCCGGGCAGGGCGTCGGTGAAGTCGTTGCTGGTAAAGAACAGGACGACCACCAGCCGGTGGGGCAGCTTTCGGTTCACGAACCGGCGGTAGACCAGCCAGTAGTGGGTCGGACCGTAGCCCTGGCACCCGAAGTTGTAGCCGACGATCTCCTTGCCCAGGCGGCGGGACAGGTCCCGGACCACCAGGTCGGTCCAGCGCTCGGTTCGCGGCACCTCCTGGGCGGCGACGAAACTGTCGCCCAAAAAGACTATCCCCCGCCCCCCGGGCGCGGGCCGGGGCTCGGGGTCCCGAAAGCCGAGGGAGTTGATCTTTAACGGGACGATATACTCCCGCCAGTGATTGGTCGAGTTGGTCCGCAGACCCGGCTTGTAGGTCCAGCCCACCTCGGCGTCGGCCCACACCGGCCGGGGGAACTTGGGCCAAGGATGAAACAGACGAACGGCCACCTCGGCCGCGGCCAGGGTCAGGGCCAGGGCGACCAGGATCAGGATCGCTTCCTTGAGGCCGAATCTTCTCTGGCCGCCTCGGGGCAAAGGCGCTCCTGTCTTGGGGACGATAAAACCGGAATGATCGTGGATGGTAGCATTTGCCCCGGACCAGGGCAAGTCATGGCTTGGCCGGCCGGACGTTGACACCGGCCCTGGGGCCGGGTTAGGCTGGGTCGGTTTCAGGCCGATCGATCAGACGATGTCATTACCGGGACGAAAAATCCGCAGACGCCTCCGCCAGGCGGCGACGATCCTGGTGATCACCTTTGTCCTGTTTCTGGTCGTCTCCTGGGGCATTCATTTCCACTATTACTACCAGTGGGAAAAGTACTGGAGCCGCTCCCAGGAGTTCAGTTGGCGCAACGTCCGGGCCGCGGCCCGGTACGCCACCAACTGGAGTAAGCTCTGGAACTTCGCCCTGCTCGGCAAGCCGCGCCAGGTCCGGTGGAACTACTACGTGGACCGCTTCAAGCAGGCCGGCCGGCGGTTCTACCGGCCGCTCCCGCCCAAGTATTTGCGGCTGGTGCCCAACACCGAGGGCTACCTGTTCGCCAACCGGATCAGGATCAACAGCCACGGGTTCCGGGGCCCGCCGATCGACCCCCTAAAAAGGCGGGTCCGGGTGCTGTGCGTCGGCGGATCGACCACCTTCGGCGTGACCACCGCCCGCCGGGACCGGCCCTACCCCGAGGTGCTTCAGGATTTTTTGGGGAAGAAGTTCGAGGTGATCAACGGCGGCATCTACGGCCACGACGTGATGATGAACTTCCGGGAATTGGGCCGAAAGTTCTTCCCCGTCGAGCCGGACGTGATCGTCATCTACCAGGGCTGGAACGACTACGACCTGATGATCAAGCGGTTCGTGGCCCGGACCTGGCCGGATCTGATTCTGGCCCTTCAGATCGCGCTGTTTCAGGGGCACTGGCCGAATCGGGCCGAGTTCTTCTATCACCGCTTCATTCAAACCTGCCTGGCCCGCGGGATCGCGGTGGTGCTCAGCACCTTTGCCATGGAGTTCAACCGCCACTCGCCGGAGAGGGTCAAACAAATTTACCGGCGGTGGATGAAGGGCATGCTCGGGAAGGACCTGCCGTTCATCCTGGGGGTGATCGACGAGCACAACCGGATGAACCGGCGCCTGGCCGCCTGGTACGGCCTGCCCCTGGCCGACGTCCACGCCCGTCTGGACGGCCGGGCGCGCTATTTCATGGACTGGGTGCACCTGACCCAGGAGGGACGCCACATCCTGGCCCGGACGATGTATCAGGCCTTGAGGCCCTTGTTGCCCGGGCTGCTGGACCGCTGGGAGAAAAGGCGGCGGACATCCGCCGGACAGACGGTGGAGCCGGCCCGGCCCGTTAGCCGGCCAAATGGCCATAAAATCGCCGGGCACTCCAAGGTATTCTAAACTTTTTTTTGTACGAGAATCTCGGAAATACTCCGGATATGACCGGCCTGACCGAAGCTTGTGGGTCGTGAAGCCGCCAGGCGGCGATGGACGCCCGACCCGAAAAATGCTTTTATTCCGATCCATGACCGTGGTACTTTTTTGTCTGGTGGTGGCAACCAGGCCGAGTCGTCATGGATATTTTTCCGGTACGCTGCCAGATCGGTGCGCCGCGGCGTCAAACAAGAGGCCTTGGTCCAAGGCGCGGCCCGACCGAACGCCGCCCGGTCGCTGAGGCCTGAAAAAAACGGGGGGCACCAAACCTCCTCCGGCCGAGGTCGGACCCCTTTGGGATTTCCGAAGACGTGTCCGCCAGAAGGTTAGAGCCCATGCCCCAGGCAAAGATATTGATCGTGGTCGATGAGTCGTCCGTGGCCCGTGACCTCCAGGACCGATTGACGGCGCTGGGCCACAACGTCTCCGGCATCGCCAGGTCAGGCGAAGAAGCCATCGCCCTGGCGGACCGGGAGCGGCCCGATCTGGCCCTGGTGGACATGGGCCTGCGGGGTGAGTTGGACGGCATCGAGACCGCTTATCAGCTTAGGTCCCGTTTCGGCGCCCAGATCGTTTTTGTCATTGATTCGGCGGATGATCGCTTGCTCGATCGGTCGCAAATGCTGTGGCCGTCGAGTTACCTCACCAAGCCGTACCAGGACGGGGACATCAGGATCGCCTTGAAAATTGGCCTTGATCTCGGCCAGGCGGATACAAAAAAGGATCCGGCCGGGCCGACCTTGACCGAGAGCGAAGAGAGATATCGAAATATCCTCGATTCCATTGAAGACGGATATTATGAGGTCGATCTGGCGGGGAATTTTATTTTCACCAGCGATTCATTGTGCCGGTTGTATGGCTATACCAGAGATGAGTTCGTGGGCGTGAATTATAGGGATTATACGGATGAAAATGCGCTCGAGTTTGTATTTGAGGCCTACAACCGGGTCTACACCACCGGCCAACCGGTCAAGGGAATCGGCTGGGAGATCGTCAGGCGAGACGGCTCCAGGGGTTATACCGAGGCCTCGATCTCTCTGATCAAGGACAGCGCGGGTCAAGGAATAGGCTTTCGGGGAATCGTCCGGGACATGACCGAGCGCTGGCTGGCCGAGAAGGCGCTGAAGGAGAGCGAAGAGAGATATCGGGGTATTCTGGGCAACATCGAAGATGCCTATTATGAGGTCGATCTAGCTGGGAATCTGACCTTCTTCAATGACTCCTTGTGCCGGTTGTACGGATATTCGCGTCAGGAGTTGATGGGGATGAATTATCGGGTGTACGTGCCCGAGGATTACGTCGCTGAAGTCTACCGCGCCTTCAATCGGGTGTACGCCACCGGTGAGCCGTCCAAGGGAAGCGGCTGGGAATACGTCACCAAGGACGGCACCAGGCGTTACGGCGAGGCCTCGGTCACCCTGATCAAGGATGTGGGCGGCCGGGGCGTCGGGTTTCAGGGGATCGTCAGGGACGTCACCGAGCGTCGCCGGGCCGAGGAGGCCCTCCGGGAGAGTGAAGAGAGATATCGTCTTCTGGCCGAGGAGGCCCGCGACGTCATTTGGTCGGTCGACCTCAAGACCATGAGGTTGACCCACGTCAGTCCGTCCGTGGAAAGGATTCTTGGTCTAACGGTCAATCAGGCCATGAAGCTTGATTTCGAGGAATTATTCGGACCGGAGCCCTATCAACTGGTGGTGGAGGCCCTGGCCGAGGAAGCGGTCGTCGAGGCAGGCGGCCTTCCGGACCGGCACCCCAGGCGGGTGATTGAATTCAAACTGGACCGCCCGGACGGACAGACGGTCTGGATGGAGGCGACCATCGCCTTTTTCCGGGACGATGACTCTCAGCCCTTGGGACTGGTGGGCGTCGCGCGCGACATCACCAATCGCAAGCTGGCTGAAGAAGAACGGGAAAAGCTGATCTTCGAACTCCAGCACACCCTGGCCGAGGTCAAGACCTTGAGCGGCCTCCTCCCCATCTGCGCCAACTGCAAAAAGGTTCGAGGCGACCAGGGGTACTGGCAGCAGATCGAGTCCTACATCTCCGAACATTCTGAGACACAATTTTCCCACGGCATTTGCCCGGACTGTTTGAAGAAACTTTATCCGGAACAATACGAAAAGATGATTGCGGAGAATCCGGAGCGATTCGAGAAAAATTGACGGGGCATTGTCTCGCCGTTACTTTCGGCTGAAGCGAGCATCGTCCGCAGGTGTGGCGGTGGCCCTCAAGCCCCGGGGCCGGATCGCCCCTGATCGCCGGCCACTGGGCTTCGCCGCCAGGGCCGGGGAATCAGAAACGGGGTTCGTCGCCGGTATCGCCCGTAATCCTCGCCGAACCGGATCAGCAACTCCTTTTCCTCGATGAACTTGTGGTAGGCGCTCCCCAGGATGAAGAACACGACCAGGCAGAACAGGCCGGCCGTCAGTGACGCGACGGCGGCGCCCAGGCCGAAGTAGTAGCACAGGGCCCCCAACTGGATCGGGTTGCGGCACAGTTTGTAGGGGCCGAGAACGATGAGCCGCTGGGGCGCGGCGATGGGCGCCGGGGTGCCCCGGCCCAGCCGCCACTGGGCCAAAAACGACCAGCCCAGCCACCACGCCCCGACCAGGATCGACGCCAGGCCCAAAACCAGCTCCAGCCACCGGGGACAGGAGATGGAAAAAACCAGGCTGACCAGGTAACCGAGATAGATGCCCAAGGCCGGCAGCAGGACCAGAAAGACGGTCGCCCCGAAGGCGATGGCCACGACCTTGAACCTGGTGGACCTTTCCCGGCCGCTGACCCGGACGATGAAATCGACCAGCTTGCCAAACACGCCCCCCTCCTTCTTGACCCGGATTATGCTTGAGACTTCCTCGGCGGCGCTATTCGGGCGGCGAAGTCCTTTTCGCCCAGGAACAATCCGGGTTACAGGACTTTCTTGAGGTAGCGCCCGGTATAGGACTCATCGACCCGGGCCACCTGTTCGGGCGTGCCCTCGGCCACGATCCGGCCGCCCTGATCTCCGCCCTCGGGCCCGAGATCGATAACGTGGTCGGCGCACTTGATGACGTCAAGGTTGTGCTCGATGACGATGACCGTGTTGCCGGCCTCGACCAGGCGGTCGAGGACGCCGAGCAGACGGCCGATGTCGGCGAAGTGGAGCCCGGTGGTCGGCTCGTCCAGGACGTAGAGGGTCCGGCCGGTGTCCCGCTTGCTGAGTTCCCGGGAGAGCTTGATGCGCTGAGCCTCGCCGCCCGACAGGGTGGTCGCGCTCTGGCCGAGCTTGATGTACCCCAGGCCGACGTCGATCAGGGTCTGAAGCTTGCGTTTGATCACCGGCACGGCCCCGAAAAACTCCCCGGCCTGGTTGACCGTCATGTCCAGCACGTCGGCGATGGTCGCGCCCTTGTATTTGATCTCGAGGGTGTCCCGGTTGTAGCGCTTGCCGCCGCAGGTCTCGCACCGGACGTACACGTCGGGCAAAAAATGCATCTCGATGCGGATGATGCCGTCGCCCTCGCAGTCCGGGCAGCGGCCGCCCCGGACGTTGAACGAGAAGCGGCCGGGCTTATAGCCGCGCATCCGGGACTCGGGGGTCTGGGAGAAGAGGTCCCGGATGGGAGTGAACAGCCCGGTGTAGGTGGCCGGGTTGGAGCGCGGCGTGCGGCCGATGGGCGTCTGGTCGATATCGACCACCTTGTCTATTTTTGAGAGCCCCCGCAGGCGGTTGAACCGGCCCGGCCGGTCCTTGGCCCGATACAGTTGCTGGGCCAGGGCCTTTTGGAGGGTGTCGATGACCAGGGACGACTTCCCGCTCCCGGACACCCCGGTGACCACGCTCAAAACGCCCAGCGGAAACCTGACGGTCAGGTCCTGGAGGTTGTTTTGGCCGGCGCCCTCGACGGTCAGGTGGCCGTTTTGGGGTCGGCGCCGTTTTTTGGGGATCGGGATCTTCCGTCGGCCGGAGAGGTAGGCCCCGGTCAGGGATTTTTTGTCCTTTTTCAGATCGGCCGGCGTGCCTGAAAAAACCACCTGGCCGCCCATCCGTCCCGCACCGGGCCCCATGTCGATGACGTGGTCCGCGGTGAGGATGGTCTCGGCGTCGTGCTCGACCACCAGGACGGTGTTGCCCAAATCCCGCAACGAAACGAGGGTCTGGAGCAGCCGGCGGTTGTCCCGCTGGTGCAGCCCGATGGACGGCTCGTCCAGGATGTAGAGCACGCCCACCAGGCGCGAGCCGATCTGGGTGGCCAGCCGGATGCGCTGGCCCTCGCCGCCTGAAAGGGTGGCCGAGGACCGGGCCAGGGTCAGATAGTCCAGGCCGACGTTCATCAAAAAGCTGACGCGCTCCCGGATTTCCTTGAGCACCCGGCGGGCGATCTCGGCCCGACGCTTGTCCAGCCGCAGCCCCTCAAAAAACTCATCCGCCCGGCGGATGGAAAAGGCCGACACCTGGGCCAGGTCGAGCCCGCCGATCCGGACCGCCAGGGATGTCCTCCTCAGCCGCGCCCCGCCGCACTCCTCGCAGGGGACCAGCGACATGTAGCGATCGATCTCCTCGCGGATGACGGGCGACCCGGTCTCCCGGTAGCGCCGCATCAGGTTGGGGATGACCCCCTCGAAGGGCCGGACCCGGTTGTGGAAGTGCCCGTCGCCCTCGTAGACGAACCGGATCGCCTCGTCGCCCGAGCCGTGCAGGACCACGTGGCGCACCTTGGCCGGCAGCTTGTGCCAGGACTGGAACAGATCGAAGCGATAATGCCGGGCCAGGGCCTCGATGGTCTGCAGGAAAAACTCGGACTGCCGCTTGGACCAGGGCTCGATCGCCCCCTCGAGCATGCTCTTGCCCGGGTCGGGCACGATCAGGTCCGGGTCCAGGAACAACCTGGTGCCCAGCCCGTCGCAGGCCGGGCAGGCCCCCTGGGGATTGTTGAACGAGAACATCTGGGGCGTCAGCTCGGGCAGCGAAAAACCGCAGTTGGGGCAGCCCAGCCGCTCGGAAAAGAGGATTTCCTCCGCGTCACGGTCCGGCTCCTGGACCACGACCCGGATGGTGCCCTCGGCCAGGCGCAGTCCCAGCTCGACCGAGTCGGTCAGCCGCCGCCCGAGCTTGGCCGAGACCACCAGCCGGTCGACCACGGCCTCGATGGTGTGCTTTTTCTTTTTGTCCAGGTTGATGTCCTCGCCCAGGTCCACGATCAGGCCGTTGACCCGGGCCCGGACGAAGCCGTCCCGGGCCAGCCGGTCAAAAATTTCCCGGTGGGTCCCCTTGCGACCCTCGACCAGGGGGGCCAGCAGGGTCAGCTTGGTCTTGGCCGGCCGGGCCAGGAGCTGGTCCACGATCTCCTGGGGCGACTGGGCGGTGATGGGCCGGTCGCAGTCCGGGCAGAACGGCTCGCCCACCCGGGCGTAGAGGACGCGCAGGTAGTCGTGGATCTCGGTGACCGTGGCCACGGTCGAGCGCGGGTTTTTGGAGGCGGTCTTCTGTTCGATGGAGATGGCGGGCGATAATCCTTCGATGGAGTCCACGTCCGGCTTGTCCATCTGCTCCAGGAACT
>JAHJDS010000515.1 GCA_018812395.1 Pseudomonadota bacterium | reverse complement strand
GGGGAGTCATTTTGACGGGCGGGCTGGTGTTCCTGATCTTCCTGTACCCCAAAATGGCGGCCATCAGAAAGGACGTGGTGGGGGTGCTGACCGAACTCTACGGCTGAGGGACGGCCGACCCCCGGCCGGCGCCGCCCGGGCACGACGCCGCCGCAACGCCCTGGAGGCGGCGAGCGCGGAGAACCAAGTGTCACCCCACGGGAAGCATATCGCGAATCACTCGTGTGCCGAGCGGCACCGCGAATTACGCCCGTGCGGCCTCGCACCCCGTGCGGCTTCGCCCCGGCGGCGGACACACTTCCGCTGAGAATGGACTGAAGAAAGCCCTTGTTGTGGCCGGTCTTATCAGGGTATTATTTAATAACCGAGTATTTGTTTCCATGGCAGGGGGGGTGATTGTTGGCTGAGGCGGGACCGGACAGGCTTGGCGCACGGGCCACCATGGAAATTTCGCAGATGTTCCGATATATTTCAGATTGAAGTCGCTGCAATCAATGGCACAACCCGACGAGACTAATGGCCGATCCGGAGCAGCCGAGATGAATGTCTTTGTGGCCCGACAGCCCATCTTCGACCAGCGGCGGAAGGTCTACGCCTACGAACTCCTGTTTCGATCGGGCCTGGAGAATTTTTTCGACCACGCGGACCCCGACCAGGCCACCTCGAGTGTGATCAGCGATTCGGTGAGCGTGTTGAGCCTGGAACAGATGACCGGTGGTCAACCGGCGTTCATCAATTTCACCCAGGGTTTGATCGAGGCCGGCCTGGCCACGCTGCTGCCCCGGGAATGGCTGGTGGTCGAGATCCTGGAGGACGTCGAGCCCACCCGGGAGGTATTGGAGGCCTGCGCCGATCTAAAAAAAAAGGGGTACCTGCTGGCCCTGGATGATTTTGTCTTTCAACCCCGGTTGTTGCCGCTGATGGAAATGGCCGACATCCTCAAGGTCGATTTTCGCCATACGGACAGTCGATACCGGGAGGATATCGCGGCCCAAGCCCGGGCCATGGGGATCAAGGCCGTGGCGGAGAAGGTCGAGAACGAGCAGGAGTTCACCCAGGCCAAAGCGTACGGCTACGATTACTTCCAGGGATACTTCTTCTGCAAGCCGACCATCATCACCGGCCGCGACATCCCGGCCTGGAAGATGCAGTCCCTTCAGCTTCTCAAGGAGGTCCAGGCCCATCAGATCAAATTCAAGAACATCGCCGAAATCATCCGTCAAGAGATCTCGTTGACGTATAAACTACTCCGCTACATCAACTCGCCCTTTTTCGGGGTCCGGATCAAGATCGACTCGGTCAATCAGGCCCTGGTCATGCTGGGCGAGGAAAACGTGCGCAAGTGGCTGTCCATGGTGGCCATGGCCAACTTGGCCCGCGAAGGGACCCCGGAGTTGTCCCGGAACTCGTTTATCCGGGCGACGCTCTGTGAGTCCCTGGGGACCGAGGCGGGCCTTGGGGCGCGGGCCACGGACCTGTTCATGGTGGGCCTCTTTTCGCTGATCGAGGTGGTTCTATCCAGATCCATGCCGGAAATTATGTCCGAACTGCCCCTGCCGGACGACGTCGCGGCGGCGTTGCTGGGCGGGGAGAACCATCTGCGGAGAATCCTGGACTTGGCGGTGAGTTACGACCGGGGCGAGTGGGATCGGTGTTCGGCCCTGGCCTCGGCCGTCGGCCTGGCTGAAGACCGGCTTCCGGCGCTGTACCTGGAGGCCCTGGCCCGGGTCCAGGCCCTGGGCGCTGAATAGAACACCCATGGAAGGCGAACCCAAAATCGTCTGAACGCACCTCGGCCCATGATCGGGCACGAATAGCCATCACCACGAGTCAGGCCAACCGGTCGCCAGACACAGCGTAGCCGTAACGAAGTGGAGGCGGCGAGCGCGGACGCGGCGTTTCACTGGCGCATACGTTCGTCGCGAATCACGGGTGTGCCGAGTGGCACCGCGAATCATGCCCGTGCGGCTTCGCACACCGTGCGGCGGCGCACCGGGGCCGAGGCTCGCCGGATGGTGGCCCGAGCACGGCATTTGAATTGGCTTTTTTTTCGGTCGACCCGCGGAAGTGGTTGAAGTCTCCGTCAAGCTTCGATTTTGGTGGTGGTTGGACGGTGTCTTACTTGACATCCCCCCTTGGTCGTCGTATTGATATGGGCCTCAAGTGAATATTCGTACAATCGGAAGGGAGGACCAACAATGGCCGACATCAAATCCATCGGCGTCGTCGGGGCCGGCACCATGGGCAACGGCATCGCCCAACTGGCCGCCCAGACGGGCTACAACGTCGTCATGCGCGACATCAACGACGAATTCGTCAACCGCGGCCTGGCCAACATCGACGCCTTCCTGGGCAAGGGCGTCAAGCGGGGCAAGCTGACCGAGGAGCAAAAGGCCGAGGTCCAGGGCCGGATCAAGGGGACCACCACGATTAAGGACTTGGCCGACTGCGACTTCATCATCGAGGCCGTCATCGAGGACCTTAACCTCAAAAAGGAGGTCTTCGGCGAGTTGGACGAGCTGTGCCGCCCCGAGGTCATCCTGGCCACCAACACCAGCTCGATGTCGGTCACCGTCATCGGCCAGGCCACCAAGCGGCCGGACAAGGTGGTCGGCATGCACTTCTTCAACCCGGTGCCCCTGATGCGCCTGGTGGAGGTCATCCGGGGCTTCAACACCTCAGATGAGACCGTGGCCCTGACCACCGAACTGTCCCAGAAGATGGGCAAGCAGACGGTCGAGGTCAAGATCGACTCGCCCGGGTTCATCGTCAACCGGATCATGATCCCCCACATGCTCGAGGCCATTACCATCGTCCAGGAGGGCATCGCCACCCCCGAGGACGTGGACAAGGCGGTCAAGCTGGGCCTCAACTACCCGATGGGCCCCTTCGAGCTGATGGACCTGACCGGGGTGGACATCTGCCGGTTCGTGGCCGACTACTTTGCCGACGAACTCAATCGCGAACTCAAGTGGACCGCCCCAACGCTCCTCAAGAACATGATCCGGGCCGGCCGCCTGGGCCGCAAGACCGGAAAGGGCTGGTACGATTATTCCAAAAAGTAGATCTCGAGCCTGTTCGAACAACGAACCCGTTCGGCACGCCTGAAAAAAGAACTCAGGCCGGGCCACCCCCTCCCTAAACAGGTGGGGTGGCCCGGCATCGTTTCTCGGATTCATCCCGCCCATGACGGCCCAAAGTGGGAAACCGCTCCATTGAGGGCTGAAACCATGTAGGGGTCCACGAGTGCCAGCCGGAAACACGGATAATTCATTTCCGGTATCTGTCCGAAACCATGATCCAGAAATCATCCAAGGTTTTCATCGAATAATCAATCAGCTTTTGCATATCATCTTCGTTTCGACCTATGTCATCGGTCAGCAGGGTGGGCGAACCGGAGGAGTCATTGGTAATGTGAATTTGACCGTCAATCAATAGCGTCGATAAGCCATGAACCGTGGACCAGGCCGTGATCGCGACGAGAATGACTTCATCGCTGGTTATGGTAAAGTCCTCTTTGAAGGCCTCAACAGCTCCCAAAAATTCATTAAATGTCCTTTCCTCGGCGGCAAGCAGTTGGGGTGTTCTGTATTGCCGGGTGATATCGTGACCAAACATCAGCCGATAGGGTCCCGGGTTTTTGAGGGCGAATTTAATGTAGGCCATCCCGATTTTTTTTAACCTGGTCAATCCACCCAAAGAAATGTCCTGATTTATTTTTTGATAGCTCCGAGTCAGTTGGTCAAATCCGTTTTCGGCCACAGCGCACAACAGCGCCGTTTTATCCGCAAAATGCCTATAAGGCGCCGTCCGAGAGACACCGACGCGCCGGCCAAGCGCCCTCAAGGTCAATTGTTCAAGTCCCTCCTGGGAAATCATCTCGGCCGCGGTTTCGACCAACGCCGATCGCAGATTACCGTGATGGTATTTCTCATTTTTTTTCATGACGGCTCGCGACCCGGCGGCCAATTATTCAGGGCTAAAACGACGCCCTCAGGGCTTAGTCGGGAAGACCGCCACGCCCATGTCCAGACCCTCGGCCATGCCGGTGTCCCTTATGCGCACCAGGGGCCGGCCTTTCCGGGGGGGGCTGATTTTGGGACATCCTCCACCGGCCTCCGGCGCTCGTCGGTCACCTTGGGGCTCGATGCCACTATAACCGATAGCGAGAGCGTTGCGGAACGATGTTTTTCCGGAGGCCTTTTTGGCCCCGGGTCTTGGTTTCAGGAAAACGGAGCCACGGGGGCGATCGGCCTCGCCGTCTGATGGTCGAGATTGGCCACAAGGTGCGTTTCCCGAGTCCGACGGGAGGCCTGTTTCGGTCTCCACTTTACCCGTCACGCCGGCTCCGGGCAGAGCTTGACCATTCTTTTGAGGTTGTAGGTCAGTGCCGTCCAAATCAACGGGACCTTGCAGATCGGCTCGAAGGGGGACCGGTCGATGGTCTGGTCCAATTGGCGGACAATGTGATTTTGGGGGACGGTCACATCATAGACGGCGTGGTCGAAACCCGACGGGTCATGACTGAGTTTCTGCTGTTTCGCCTTTACGGCCCCCTGGCCTCCTGGGGCGGTATTGCCGTGGGCGAGTATCGGCCGACCGACGCCCATCCGAGCAAGTCGGCCGTGCTGGGGCTGTTGGCCGCGGCCGCCGGGGTCGATCGGGCCGATGACGAGGTCCACCGTCAAATGGAGCGGTCCTACGCCTTGCCGTGCGGGTGGACTCGCCGGGCGAACTGCTGCGGGACTATCACACCGCCCAGGTGCCTACGGCGGCTTCGCTGAAAAAGTTTGGTGGTGCCTCAACTCGGCGGGAAGAATTGTTGGCCGACAAAATCAAGACCTTTCTCTCCACCCGGGACTACCGGGTCGACGCCGTGTGCGTGGCCTGCCTTTGGGTCGGGGGCCAGGACCCGCCTTTCACTCTGGCCGACCTGCGAGACGACCTTGCTCGGCCTCGGTACGTCCTGTACCTAGGACGAAAATCCTGCCCCCTGGCCCTGCCGGTTCAGGCCCAGGTGGTGACGGCCGCCAATCTGAGGGAGGCCTTTGAACAAGCCGAATTCGCCTCCTGGCCCGGCGATCTGCCCGCGGCGCGGATGTTGGGTGTCCACTGGGAGGACGGCGTTGACGCCGGATTCGAGCCGACCCAGACGATCGTCCGTCGGGACGCGGTGGTCAGCCGGGTGCGGTGGCAGTTCACCAACCGGTCCGAACACCAGGCCGCCTTGCCTGGCAGGCCGGACGGGGAGGGATGAGCGATGTACATCAGTCAAATTGAACTGAAGGCCGACGCGGCCCGGCGACCCGAGTTCTGGCGAACGGTCAGTGGCGGAGTCGAGGCCCACAAGCTGATCTGGGGGTTGTTCGCTGATTCGCCTGACCGGCGACGCGACTTCCTGTGCCGCCGCCGGGACGACGGCCGGGGGCCGAAGGTCACCTTCCTCACCGTCTCGGCCCGAGCGCCCCTTGATCGGTCGGGCCTGTGGGAGATCAGGGGCCCCAAGGCTTACCAACCGCGGTTGAAGACCGGCCGGCGGCTCGGGTTCAGTCTGCGGGCCAATCCGGTAATCAGCCGTCGGGACCACGCCGGGCGACTTCACCGCCATGACGTGATTATGGACGCCAAGAAGCGGCTGGCGGCCGAGGGCCGGTCCAGGCCAGAGTGGCCGCCTCTGCCGGATTTGGTTCAGGAGGCCGGGTTCCGGTGGTTGAGTCGCCGGGCCGGGGACAATGGCTTTGCGGTCAAGCCGAATGAAGTTGGGGCGGACGGATACCACCAGGTCCGTTTCGCCAAGGGAGCCCGGCAAGTCAGCCTGTCCAGCCTTGATTTCTACGGCGTTTTGACGGTGATCGACCCCGAGGCCTTCGGGCGAGTGCTCTACCAGGGTCTTGGCCCGGCCAAAGGATACGGGTTCGGGCTGCTGCTGGTGAGGCCGTTGCCGATGAAGGACCGATTATCGATCCTGTTCGTGGAAAAGGGGCGGCTGGACGTGTTGGGAGTTCCCCGCGGGCGCGGGGATGAACCGGTGTCGGCGCTGAGAGTGGTGGAGGGCTCAGGGCTGGGCGTGGT
>JAHJDS010000514.1 GCA_018812395.1 Pseudomonadota bacterium | reverse complement strand
CGGCCCGCCGGTTCGGCTTGACCACGCCCCTGACCTCCGATCTGTCCCTGGCCCTGGGCACATCGGACGTGCGCCTTTTCGAGCTGACCCGGGCCTACTCGGTGTTCGCCAACAACGGTCAGCTCGTCACGCCCGTGTTCATCACCAAGGTGGTCGACCGCCGCGGCCGGGTGCTCGAGGAGAACCGGCCCCCGGTGGTCCGGACCGTCCTGGACCCGGAGACCAATTATCTGATGATCAGCCTGCTCCGGGACGTGGTCACCGGCGGGACGGGCGCCCGGGCCAGGGGCCTCAAGCAGTTCGCCTGCGGCAAGACGGGCACCACCGACCACCACGTCGACGCCTGGTTCGTCGGGTTCACGCCCCGGCTGGTGACCGGCGTCTGGGTGGGGCACGACGATCCCAAGAACCGGCTCGGCCCGGGCGAGACCGGGGCCAAGACGGCCCTGCCCATCTGGCTGGCCTTCATGAAGGTGGCCGTGGGCGGCGATCCGCCCGAAAAATTCCCCGTCCCGCCCGGCATCATCGTCCGAGACGGCCGGCCCCATCGCCAGGGGGCCCGGGTGGTCAAGGACGTCGAGGACCGACTGGCCACAAAAAAGGGGGGCGGCTATTACCAGTTCATCATGATGGACATGGAGTGAGGCGGATCAGACTCCAGGGGATTCCCGGCCGGAATCAATTGGTCCACTCTCCGGGGCGGTTTCAGGCCCGCCCGTAGTCGTCTTCCACGCGCTCGATGTCATCCTCGCCAAAATAGTCGCCAATCTGGATCTCGATGAAGACCAAGTCACCGGGACCCGTGTTGCGGAGGCGATGGACGGTGCGGCGAGGGACGTCCAGGGCCCGGCCCGGACCGAGCTACACCTCGTCCTTGTCCAGGGTGGCGGCGCCGGTCCCGGAGACCACGTACCAGTGCTCGTCCCGTTTGAGGTGACGCTGGAGAGAGAACCGCCGGCCGGGATAGACGACGATGCGCTTGACCTTGTGGTCCGGCTCGTCGGCCAGGACCGAGTAGTGGCCCCAGGGACGATAATCGGTCTCCATACCCCCCTCGACGGCGTCAAGACCCCGATCAGGGCCGTCCGGTTCCTAATCCGAGGCCTTGTCCAGATCGATTATTTTCATGTCGCCCACATAGGGCTTGGATTCATATCGGGTCACCCGTTGTATTTTCCGGACAACCTCCCCACAGCGCTTGACGCTCTGGTTGATCTCGTCCACGGCTTCCCGGCCGGACTCGTCGGGGAGTTCGATTTCCTTTAAAGAGTAGGCCGCCCCGAGCATGACCTGCAAAGGCTGGCTCAATTCGTGGGCCGCCGCGCCGGCCATTTCGATCACGCCCCGCAGGCGTTCCTGGTCCAGCCTGGCCGCTTCGGCCCGCTTCTGTTCAGTCACGTCCTCCAGGATGAGCAGGACTTGATCCCGGTCCTGGTGCCTGAACGGTGAGGCCGTGACCAACAGGTCCCGCTCGACGACCACCTGGCCGGCGATCCAATCGACCGAGGTCGGCTGTCGCCAGACGCCGCCTCCCCGAACGGCCTCGTTCACCGAGTTCCGGATGACGCACTTGCCGCAGTCGTCGGCGTGGCCGCACCCGTCCGGCGTCTCGGTCGAGTGGAGGCAGTGGAGGACCTCGCCGCTGCGCTTGTCCAGGATGACCCGGTCAAAGGCGCCGAGCAGGGCCGCGGCGGCCCGATTGAACTTCTGAATCCGAACGTCGTCGTCCACGGTGAACGCCGGGGCGGGAATGGCGTTGAAGACCGTCAGGAAGTAATCGCTGTTCGTCTCGTTCGGGGACGGCACGGTCCAATTCCTGAGTTGAATGATTCAGTCAAGACCCGCCTGGTGGCTGATTTATTGTAGCCCTCGGTCACCAGGGTTGCAAGTCGAGAATGGCCCTCGGTCCAGTCATCCGAGGGGCCCGTCCCCTTCGGACGACGGCAGGGCGTACGGCCCCCTCTTGCCCATACCTGACGGTCAAAGTCGTTTCCGAAAATGAGGTAAAAATTGGCGTCCCCCTGGCTCTTCGTCGTTTTTTGGATATATTATTAAGGGTACGGTCATGCCCTGAAAAGAGGCGGTGACTCCGCGGGGCGGTTCCCGGTGTCTGGGGCTAAAGGGGACGTGTCTGACCCGATCGCCTGGAAACCATGGGCCTTCCCGCCCCTTGGAGGAGGGGGCGTGCCGACAAACAGGCCGCTTTGGGCCTTTCCGCCAGGGAACGATGTTCTCCTTTACCCGGCCGGGGCGGGGGAGTAAAATGGAACCGGGGAACCGGGCTTTGTCCCCGGCAGGCTGGAGCAAATCGACCGGGCGGGCCGGCCGGGAGCCGACGGCCCCGGCTGACGGGGTGCTGATTGATTGACCGCCCCGGTTCAAGGCCGATTGGGGAGTGGTGGTGATGGCAGCCAAGACCATCCTGGTGGTGGCAGACGAGGCGACGCCCGCCGCGTTGGTGCGCCGGGCGTTTGAGGAGCGCCGGTTCGTCCTCGTGGCGGCCAACAGCCTGGGTGAGGCCCGGAAATATCTGGCCGGGGCCACACCGGATCTGGTCATTGTCGATCTGAGACTTCCTGACGGCGCGGGCACGGACCTCCTGGCGGACGGCCGGCCCCCCTTCCCGGTGGTGGTCATGACCGGTCAGGGCGACCAGGCGGCGGCCGTCCAGGCGATGAAGGCCGGGGTCCTGGACTGCGTGGTCAAGTCGGCCGAGGTTCTGGCCGACCTGCCGCGCCTGGCCGAGCGGGCCCTCAGGGAGTGGGATCACATTGTCGGGCGCCGCCGGGCCGAGGAGGCTCTGCGGCGGGCCAACCGGACCCTGAAACTCCTCTCCGAGTGCAACCAGGCCCTGATCCGGGCCACCGAGGAATCGGCCCTGGTGTCTGAAATCTGCCACCTCGTCGTGGAGGAGGGGGGCTACCGGCTGGCCTGGGTCGGCCTGGCCGAAAACGATGAGAACAAGAGCGTGCGCCCGACGGCCCAGGCCGGTTTCGAGGACGGCTACCTGGACACATTACGAATAACCTGGGCGGATACGGAGCGGGGGCGCGGCCCCGCCGGGACGGCCATCCGGACGGGCAGCCCGGTCGTTTGTCGAAATATTCAGACCGATCCCAATTTCGCTCTCTGGCGGGAAGAGGCCCTACAGAGGGGCTACGCCTCCATGATCGCGATTCCCTTGATTGACGAAAGACAGGTCCTCGGCACCCTGAACATCTACAGCCCCGAGCCGGACGCCTTTGATGATGACGAAGTAAGCCTCCTGGAAGAACTGGCCGCCGACGTGTCATTCGGCGTCATGGTCTTGCGGACGCGGGAGCGGCGTCGGCGGGCCGAGGAAGAACTGCGGAAGAGTGAGAGGTTGCTGGCCAACGCCCAGCGGCTGGCCCACGTGGGTGGCTGGGAGTGGGACGTCCGGACGGGCGAGGTGGAATGGTCCGAGGAGGTCTATCGCATTTTCGGCCTCGATTCCAACGACTTCCAGCCGACCATTGATTCGGTCATGAGCCGGTTTCACCCGGACGACCGGATAGTCTTCGATGAGGTGATGGCCCGGGCCAAAGGCGACCGGGGGCAGTATATCTTCGAGACGCGCATCCTATGGCCGGACGGCGGCGAGCGACGGCTGATCTCAACTTCCGAAGGGCATTATGATGATGGTGAACTCGTCCAAATCGCGGGCGTGGTCCAGGACGTCAGCGAACGCCAGGCGGCCGAGGAGGCGTTGCGAGAAGCGGAGGAGCGCTACCGCCTCCTGTTCAACAAGAGCAACGACGCCATCTTCGTCCACGGCCTCGATGACGACGGCCGGCCGGGGCGGTTCATCGAGGTCAACGACGTCGCCTGTCAACGCTTGGGTTACAGCCGCGAGGAGTTGCTGGGCCGGTCGCCGCTGGACATCGGCGTCGAGGCGGACCCCGATGAGGCCCTGGCCATCGGCCGAAGATTGTTGGCCGAAGGCCAGGCCGAGTTCGCCACCACGCACCGGACCAAGGACGGCCGGCTCATCCCGGTGGAAAGCAACGCCCGCCTGTTCGAGTTGCGGGGCCAACGGGCCGTGTTGTCCGTGTCCCGGGACATCACCGAGCGCCGGCGAGCCGAGGAAGTGCTCAGAGAAAGCGAACACCGACTCCGGCTAACCTTTGACGAGGCGCCCGTCGGGGCGGCCATCACCGACCCGAACGACTTTCGTTTTATTCGCATCAACAACCAGTTTTGCCGGTTTCTCGGTTACACGGAGGATGAACTTCAGCGACTCAC
Organism: Pseudomonadota bacterium; assembly: GCA_018812395.1. Taxonomy (GTDB): domain Bacteria; phylum Desulfobacterota; class Desulfarculia; order Desulfarculales; family JAHJDS01; genus JAHJDS01. The sequence continues at coordinate 17,345 of JAHJDS010000514.1, read as the reverse complement.
CTTCCGGGACATAACCCTCCCCGACGACCTGGCCACGGACGTGAAATCCATCCTGCGCCTGCGCCGCGGCGAGATCGACCGGTATTCCAGGGAAAAGCGTTACCTCAGAAAGGACGGCCAAGAGGTGTGGGGCCGCCTGTCGGTCAGTCTGGTCCGTGACGACGCCGGGGCGCCGCTATATTTCATCCCCATGGTCGAGGACATCACCGACCGCAAGCGGGCCGAGGAGGCGCTCAAGGAGAGCGAGCACCGCTTCCGGGAACTGGTGGACCACATGAGCAGCGGCGTGGCGGTCTATGAGGCCGTGGACGACGGCCGGGATTTCATTTTCAAGGACTTCAATCAGGCCGCCGAACGGATCACCGGGGTCAAAAGGGAGGAAGTTTTCGGCCGCAGCGTCCGGGAGGTCTTCCCGGGGGTGACGGACCTGGGTCTCTTCGAGGTCTTTGGTCGGGTCTTCAAGACCGGACAACCGGAGCCTCACCCGGCGGCCATGTATCGCGATGAACGCCTCGAATTCTGGGTGGACAACGACATCTACCGGCTGCCCTCCGGCGAGATCGTGGCCGTGTTCGACGACATCACCGACCAAAAGAAGGCCGAGGAGGCCTTGAGGCAAAGCGAGGAGCGGTACCGCCAAATCGTCGAGACGGCCAACGAGGGGATCTGGGTCCTCGACGCCCGGGGCGACACCAGCTTCGTCAACCACCGGATGGCGAAGATGCTCGGCTACACGGTCGCGGACATGCTCGGCCGGCCGCTGTTCGATTTCATGGATGATGAAGGCCGGGTCCAGGCCGAGATACAACTGGCAAGGCGAAGGGCCGGGGTCGAGGAAACGCACGAATTCAGATTTGTCACCAAAAACGGCGACGACTTGTGGGCCATCATCAGCACCAATCCCTGGTTCGACGCCGAGGGCCGATTTAAAGGCGCCTTGGGCATGGTCACCGACATCACCGACCGCAAGACGGCCGAAACGGCCCTGAGGATGAGCGAGGAAAGGTTCCGCCACGCCTTTGAAAACGCCAACATCGGCATGGCCCTGGTCGGCCCCGACGGAGGTTATAAAAAAGTCAACCCCGTCTTGGCCGAGATGCTGGGGTACTCGGCGGAGGAGTTGCAGACCAAAACCTTCGGTGACGTCACGCATTCGGAAGACAAGGAGGTCATCCAGGAATACGTGAACGAGGCCCTGGCCGGCGGGACGGAACGATTCCGCCTGGAGAAACGCTATTGGCACAAGTCGGGGAAAGTGGTCTGGGGCCTGTTGTCGAGTTCCCTGGTCCGTGGTTCCCGGGGCGAGCCCCTCTATTTCGTCAGCCAGATACAAGACATCACCGAGCACAAGTTGGCCGAGGAGGCGATCAGGAAGAGCGAGGAAAAGTATCGGCTGCTGACCGAGCATACTCGCGACGTGATCTTTCGGCTCTCCATTCCCGAGGGAGTTTACGAATACGTGAGCCCTTCCTGCCAGGACATGTTCGGCCGCAAGCCCTTGGATTTCTATGAAAATTCGAAACTGCTTCTGGACATCCTGCCCCCGGGATGGGACCAGTATTTCCATGACAAGTGGGAGGAGATTTCCCGGGGAGAAACGCCGTCCTCTTACGAATTCCCCGTCGTTCACGCCAAGAGTGGGGAAACCAGATGGATGCATCAGACCAATTCGTTCGTCCGAGACGAGTCAAGGAAACTGATTGCCCTGCAGGGGACTGTTAGTGACATCACCGAACGTAAAATGGCCGAGGAGGCGCTGCGGGAAAGCGAACGGGCCCTCGAGACCCTGATGGCCAACCTGCCCGGTATGGCCTACCGCTGCCTGAATGATCGAGACTGGACGATGCTTTTCGTCAGCGACGGCTGTCGGGAGCTGACCGGCTATGATCCGGATGATCTGGTGCAGAACCGCCGGCTATCCTTCAACGATCTGATTCACCCCGAGGACCGGGAATACCTCTGGGATCAGGTTCAAGAGGCGGCCGCCGCCCAAGAGCCGTTCACCTTGACCTACCGGCTTCGGACCGCCGGGGGCGAGGAGAAATGGGTCTGGGAGAAAGGCGAAGGCGTCTGTGGCGAGGACGGGGAACTGGTCGCCCTGGAAGGATTTATTTCCGACATCACCGAGCAAAAAACGGCTGAGGAGGCTCTGCGTGAAGGCGAAAAGCGCCTCAGGGAAGCCCAGCGGATCGGACGGATCGGCCATTGGGAATACGACCTCGAACGCGAGGAGTTTTTCTGGTCCGACCAGGTGTTTGAACTCTTCGGTCGCGACCCGGCCCTGGGCCCTCCGGGCTCCGAGGAGGAGAGCCTGGGCCCGTTCTATCCAGAGAGCGCAGCGCAAATGAGGCTGGCGGTGCAGCAGGCGATCGAGGTAGGCCAGCCCAACGAACTGGATATCCAGGTGAAACTGTCCGGGGGAGACGAGGCCTATCTCCACGCCATCATCACCCCTCAGGTCGATGATTCGGGACGGGTCACCACCTTGACGGGGACGATGCAGGACATCACCGCCCGAAAGCGGGCGGAAACGGCCCGTGAGGAGACCGAAAGCCAGCTTCTCCAGGCCCTGAAGATGGAGGCCGTGGGCCGGCTGGCCGGCGGCGTGGCCCATGACTTCAACAATCTGCTGACGATCATCACCGGTTTTTCCGACTTGGCCCTGGAACGGCTGTCGGCCGACGATCCCCTGCGCCAGGATCTGACGGAGATCAAGACCGCCGGAAGACGCGCCGCGGCCCTGACCAGACAGCTCTTGGCCTTCTCTCGGCGGCAGGTCCTGGAGCCGAGAGTGCTCGACATCAACTCGATCGTGGCCGACGTCGAGAAGATGCTGCAGCGGCTGATCGGCGAAGACATCGAACTGGCGGTGGCGCTGGACCCCGACGTGGGGACCGTCAAGGCCGATCCCGGTCAGTTGGAACAGGTCATCATGAACCTGGCCGTGAACGCCCGGGACGCCATGGAGCGGGGCGGCCGTCTGACCGTCGAAACCTCGAACGTGTTTTTGGACGAGGTCTATACCCAGGACCACATCGAGGTCACCCCCGGTCACTACGTCCTGCTGGCCGTCAGTGACACCGGCGTCGGCATGGAAGAGGAAACCACTTCCAAAATATTCGAGCCCTTTTTCACCACCAAGGCCGTCGGGAAAGGCACCGGCCTGGGGCTGTCCACGGTCTACGGCATCGTCAAACAGAGCGGCGGTCACCTCTTCGTCTACAGCGAACCCGGTCAGGGCTCCACCTTCAAGATCTACCTTCCCCGGCTGGATGAGGCGGCCGAGGCGACCGGCCCGCCCCCCAAGGAGGACGCGTCCTTGACGGGATCGGAAACGGTCCTGGTGGTCGAAGACGAGGAGCAGGTCAGGGAGTTGACCTGCCGCGTCCTGAGCCGGTACGGCTACGAGGTCCTGGCGGCGGGGAGCGGCGGCGCGGCGATTTTGGCCTGCGAGCGGCACCCCGGGCCGATCCATCTCCTGATCACGGACGTGGTCATGCCCCAGATGAGCGGCCGGCAGTTGGCCGAGCGGATGGCGCGGCTGCGGCCGGACACCAGGGTGCTCTTCATGTCCGGTTACACGGACGACGCCGTCGCCCACCACGGCGTGTTGAAAAAAGGGGTCAATTTCATCAGCAAACCGTTTTCGCCCAACGCCCTGGGCCGGAAGGTGAGAAAGATCCTGGACGGCTAGCCCGGATTATTCATGAGGATTCGTGACGAGGAGTTGATATCCCGAGTGAGGGGCGAAGTTGGAGCCATTTTGGCCCGCAGGCATACTTGAAAGGTATGTCGAGGACAAAAATGGCGGAGTCTAGCGACACACGCATGATTAGTCAATTCGCGGGCAGGGCTATCAACGACCGACGAACCTTCGTCGCGAGTCAGGGCGGCCACTGCCGCGCCGCGTAGCCGGGATAGCGACGCCGCAGTAGAATTGTCAGGAATAATCCGGGCGGGGCGCTGCGGCCGCCGGTATTGGCCGTGGCGGAAGCGCATGGGCATCGAACCCACCCCGGCCATTATCACAAGTGGAATTTACGACAAATTAAATTGTGAAAAACGGTTTTACTGCCACCTTGCTACCCGCCCCGTCCGTTCAGCATGGTTGATGTTTCGTCATAGCCCGACCTGGGCGGCGGCGTTGTTGCGGAAGAGGTTGCCCATGCGGAGTACTTTTTGAGGGTGTCGGTCCGCTGGTGGCCGGCCTGGTCCATGATGCTGAAGGTATTCACACCCCGGGCGGCGGCCGACAGGGCCACGCCCTTGTCAGACATCCGTCCGCTCATCCGCCCGTGTCGGGTGATGGACCGGAACAGCGCCCCGTCTTCAATACCGCCGGCCTCAAGCCACGCCTGGACCGCCCCCTCGGTTTCCTGGTCGGTCTTGGAAAGCAGATTGACCACCAGCCCGTCATTCGTTATTTCGATGTCCCCCGCGTCCAGGCCGACCAGTTCCGACCGCCGGAACGCCCCGGCAAAGCCCAGGACCAAAAGCGCCCGGTCCCGGCAAATGGATGCTGGACGAATGGCGGGGGGTCGTGTATCCTGGGTGATACGTGACAGGTAGTTCATAAATGAGGGTTGGCCTTGCCAGGCAAGCCGGGGAGCACCAGACCACACCGATCCCTTAAGACCAAGGGGCAGTCCACCCGAGCGACCCTGATCGAGGCGGCCCACGAGGTCTTTCGGGAAAAAGGCTACTACCGGGCCTCGGTCTCCGAGATCGCCCGGCGCCGCTCTCTGGCCCAGGGGACCTTCTACCAGTACTTCAAGAACAAGGAACAGGTCTTCCTGGAACTCAATGACCAGATCATCTCCCGGTTCTGGCGATTGGCCCGGGCCGTGCCCGAGAAACTGGAGTTCAGGCTGGCCCTTCGCGGTGAGGTCGAACTGCTGCTCGACCACACCCGGGAAAACTTCGCCTTTCACCGCATCCTGGGGGAGTCGGAGCTGATCGACCGGGTGACCGTGTCCTATTACGAGGCCATCGCCCGTCAAATCCGGGACTTCTTCCGCCGCCAGGCCCAGGCCGGTCATATCCGGCCCATCGACCCCAATCTGCTGGCCTACGCCCTGATCGGCATCTGCTATTTTCACAGCCTGGATTGGGGCCCCGACACACCGCGCTATGACCGGGATCAACTGGCCGATCTGATCGTCGATATCATCATCAACGGCATCGCCGGACCGGCGCCCTGGTCCGACCGGCCGGACCTGTCCCGACCGCCGGCCGACCGCCCTCCGCCGCCCGATCCATCGTCCGCGGAGCCCCTGACCAAGGGCGAACTGACCCGCCAGGCCATTTTCCAGGCGGCCGAGGAGGTCTTCGGCCGAGAGGGGTTCAGCCGGGCCAACGTGGCCGAGATCACCCGGCTGGCCAACGTGGCCCAAGGCACCTTCTACGTCCACTTCGAGAGCAAGACGGAGTTGATGGAGGGGTTCGTCAAATTCATCAACCGCGAACTCAGGTATGAGCTGAAGCGGGCCGCGTCCGGGGTCAAGGACCGCCGCGAGGTGGAGGCGGTGGGTCTGTGGCACTTCTATGAATTCATCCGTCGCCGGGCGGCCATCTACCGGGTGGTGCCCGAGTTCGAGATGATCGGCCACGACGTGGGGATGTGGTATTACCGCAAGTTCGGCGAGGGTTACCGGGAAGGCCTCAAGCAGGGCATCGAGCGCGGTCAGATTCGTCCCCTGCCGGTGCCTTTTCTGGCCCGGTCGCTGATGGGTTTGGCCCATTTCATCGCCCTGGAGTGGATCGTCTGGAAGGCCTCGCCCAAGGCGGCCTTGCCGGAGCAACTATTTGTTGATCTTGTCCAATTTGTTTTATTCGGGCTTCGCGGCGAGGAGTGAGCATCCGGAGCGGTCATTTTTTTTCTTGACAGGGCCCGTTTTTTTATTAATTCTGACAGGTGAGTCAGTTATCGCGTATCGGTTGGCGGGGCGGGGGAATTGAGTCACATCCAAGACCGGAACGTCATCATCACCGGCGCCTCGTCGGGCATCGGCGCCGCCCTGGCCCGGGTCTGTTCGGTTGCCGGGGCCAAGGTGGCCCTGACCGCCCGCCGGGCCGATCGCCTGGCCGCCGTGGCCCGCGACCTTCCCGGCCCGACGCTGGTCATCCCGGCCGACGTCACCTCCCCCCAGGGACGCCGAGACATCGCCCGCCGGACGCTGGAGACCTGGGGCCACGTGGACGTTCTGGTCAACAACGCCGGACTGGGGGCCTACGGCCCCTTCCTGGAGACCGGGCCCGAGAAGTGGCGGACCCTGTTCGAGGTCAACGTCTTCGCCGCCGTGTTCCTGACCCAGGAGGTGTTGCCTTCGATGCTGGCCCGTGGCCGGGGAACGCTGGTCAACCTGGCCTCCATCGGCGGCCTGGCGGCCCACAGCGATTCTGTGACCGCCTACGTGGCCAGCAAGCACGCCCTGGTCGGTTTTTCGCGCGGCCTGGCTCGAGACCTGGCCGGCACCGGGGTCCGGGTCAAGGCCGCCTGCCCTCATCTGACCGACACCGAGTTCTTCGAGGCCGGGGTCGGGGCCGAGTTGATGCGCGGCGAGGTGGAGCGGTTCCGCTCGTTCATGGACTCCCCGGAGGCGGTGGCCCGGGGGATCATCGACCGGCTCGACGACGACGAGGTGATCTTCTTTCCGACCGAGAAACCGGCCCGGGCCTGGGCCGGCCTGAGAGACGTCTAGTGTGGCGTCACCAAAATAGCAGTCCGCTCGACGGGAGCGGTTCTTGCCGGTTCGGCCCACCAAACGTTCTGTCAAATTGTTCGCGCCGAACCGCCAAGAACGTCGAATGACCACTCGAATTAGGGGACGAAACACCAGATGCAGACCGGACCCGTCGAAAACGTGCTGGTCACCGGCGGTGGCTCGGGGCTAGGCCGGGCCGTGGCCGAGACCCTGGCCCAAGGAGGCGCCCGGGTCTTCGTGGCCGACATCGACGCCGCGGCGGCCGCCGAGACGGCGGCCGCCATCGGCCGGGCCGGCGGCCGAGCCGAGGCCGGAGAGGTGGACGTGACGGACAGCGATTCGGTCAAGGCCCTGTTCGCCTGGCTCCGGTCCCTGATCCCGGCCCTGGACATGGTGATCCACACCGCGGGCATCCTGGGCGAGACGGTGATGGTGGCCGATTTGACCGACGAGCAGTGGCGCCGGATGATGGCCGTCAACCTGGACGGGACCTTTTACTGCTGCCGGGAGACGGTCGCCTGGATGAAGGACACCGGCGGCGGCCGGATCGTCCTGTTCAGTTCGGTGGCCGCCCTTCAGCCGACCCCCGGCGCGGCCCACTACAGCGCCGCCAAGGGCGCCGTGAACATGCTGGCCAGGAGCCTGGCCGTTGAGGTGGCCCGGCACAACGTCCGGGTCAACGTCGTCGCCCCGGGCTACGTGGCGACGCCCATGCTGGCCGGGCTGCCCGACGGCTTCGAGGAGCGGATCATCAGGCAGACGCCGCTCAAGCGCCTGGGACGGCCCGAGGAGATATCCGGCCTGGTCGCCTTTCTGGCCTCGGCCGAGGCCGACTTCTTCACCGGACAGGTCATCAGCCCCAACGGCGGACTGGTCATCTAGCCCGAATAATCCGGGCTGAAACGAAAGGGAACCATGAGCCAGGCCTACGAGCACCTGATCGTCGAACCGGGCGCCGACATCTACCGGGTGACCATCAATCGTCCCGGGGATCGGAATTCAATGAACTCGGAACTGATGGCCCAGTTGGGGGCCGCCCTGGACGAGATCGAGGCGACCGAGGCCCGGGCGGTGATCTTCACCGGGGCCGGCGGGGCCTACTTCATCGGCGGGGCCGACGGGATCGAGATGATGCAGTGCGATCCCGACCAGGCTCATACGTTTTCCCGGCGCATCCAGGCCCTCTATGATCGGCTGGAGCAGAGCCCGCTGATCATGGTGGCCGCCATCAACGGCCTGTGCTTCGGCGGCGGCTTCGAGTTCGCCCTGGCCTGCGACTTGCGCCTGGCCGCCGAGTCGGCCCGCCTCGGTCTGCCCGAGGTCAAGGTCGGGCTCATTCCCGGCGGCGGCGGGACGCAACGCCTGCCGGCCCTGGTCGGCCCGGGCCTGGCCACGGAGATGATCCTGACCGGGAAGCTGTACAGCGGGGTCGAGGCGGCTCGCTGGGGCCTGGTCCACCGGGTCACGTCCGACCATGAATTGCCGGCCGCGGCCGAGGACCTGCTCCGCGCCGTCCTGCGCCAGCCCCAGTACGCCCTGACCCTGGCCAAGCGGGCCCTCAAGGCCTGGCCGAACAACACCCTGGCGCAGGGACTGGCCATCGAGAGCGAGGAGTTCAGCCGCTGTTTTGAGCGCGACTTTTTCATGGAACTGATGAAGACCCAACTGGCCGAGGGGGTCCTGCAGACCACGGCCGAGTTGCCGCCGGGATGGGCAGGGGGTAAGGGGTGAAGGTCATCGGCATCGCCGGCAGCCTGAGGCCGGACAGCAACACCCTGGTCTACGTCAAGACCGCGCTCGACGAACTGAGCGGCCTGGGTCTCGAGAGCGAGTTGATCTCGCTGCGGGGCAAAAAAATCAACAACTGCCTGGGCTGTTACCAGTGCGTCGAGCGGGCCGAGTGCGCCCAGGAGGAGGACGACTTCGCCGGGATTTTTGGACAGATGCAGGCCGCGGACGGCATCATCCTCGGCTCTCCGGTCTATCTCTCCTCGGTGGTGCCCCAGATGATGGCCCTGCTCGCCCGGGCGACCTTCGTCTCCTACTGGAACGACAAGCTGCTGGCCGGGAAGGTCGGCGGCCCGATCACCGTCGCCCGCCGGGCCGGGCACAACCTGGCCTTTTCCCAGTTGCTGCTGTGGTTCTTCATCAACGGCCTGACCGTGCCCGGGTCGACCTACTGGAACGTCGGGCTGGCCGGGGCCGGCGGGGCCCGGGACGCCGCCGGTGACGAGGAGGGACTTCAAACCGTGACCAATTTCGCCCGAAACATGGCCCACGTCATGAAGAAGATCTATGCCTGAGAGGGAGGCGAGCCTGCCGGGCATCGGCCCCTGGCTGAGTCGGCGGCAACAAAGGACCGGCCCGAAAGAGGCCCTGGTCGACGGCGAGGTGCGCCTGACCTACGCCGACCTGAACTCGCGGGTCAACCGGCTGGCCCGTGGCCTCCAACTCTTGGGCCTGAGGCACGGCGACCGGATCGCCATGCTGTCCTACAACCGGCACCAGTTCGTGGAGGTCATCTTCGCCGCGGCCAAGCTGGGCCTGATCCTGGTGCCGCTCAACTGGCGTCTCTCCCCGGACGAGCTGGCCTTCATCATTGGCGACGCCGGGGCGGCCGGCCTGATCTTCGACGCCGATCTGGGGAACCTGGCCCGGGCCACCCTGGCCAAGCGCCCGGTGGAGCACGTGGTCTCCCTGGCCCCGGAAACGGGCGCCCGGGAATACGAGGCCCTGCTGGCCGGGGCCGAGGACGCCGAACCGACGCCCGACGCCGGGGTGGGCGGCGACACGCCCCACATCCTGATGTACACCGCCGGGACCACCGGCCGGCCCAAGGGGGCCGTCCTACCCCAGGCCACGGCCTTCTGGAACTCGGTCAATCTCCTGATCGATCTCGGCTTTCAGGCCGACGACCGGAATCTGGTGGTCCTGCCCATGTTCCACATCGGCGGCATCGGCCTGTTCACGTTGCCCATGCTCCACCTCGGGGCCACGGTCGTTATCCAGCGGACGTTCGATGCGGCCGAGACCTTCCGGCTGATAAGGGACGAGAAGGTGACGCTGTTCTTCGGCGTGCCGGCCGTGTTTCAGATGCTGGCCGGGCGGCCGGAGTTCACGGCCGGGGGGTTTGACGGTGTCCGGTTGCTCATGAGCGGCGGGGCGCCGCTGCCAATCAGTCTGGTCGAGGCCTACGACCGGGCCGGCTGGGTGCTGCGCCAGGGCTTCGGCATGAGCGAGGCCGCGCCGTCCATCGCCACCCTGGAGGGCGACCTGTATCTGACCAAGGCCGGGTCCGTGGGGCGGATCTGCTTCCACCTCGAGGCCAGGGTGGTCGACGACCAGGGCCGGGAACTGCCGCCCGGCGAGGCCGGGGAGCTGGCCCTTCTGGGCCCGAACCTGTTCTCGGGCTACTGGAACCGGCCCGAGGCCACGGCCGAATCATTCCGGGACGGCTGGTTCCACACCGGGGACGTGGCCCGCCTGGACGAGGACGGCTGCCTGTACATCGTCGATCGCAAGAAGGACATGTTCATCTCCGGCGGCGAGAACGTCTACCCGGCCGAGGTCGAGCAGGCCATCCACGAGCTGGCCGGGGTGGCCGAGGCGGCGGTCATCGGCCTGCCCGACGAGAAGTGGGGCGAGGTCGGCCTGGCCGTGGTCGTCCCCGAGCCGGGCCACGGCCTGGCCGAGGCCGAGATTATCGACCACCTCAAGGGCCGGCTGGCCAGGTTCAAGGTGCCTAAACGGGTGGCCTTTGTCCCGGACCTGCCGCGAAACGCCGCCGGCAAGGTCCTCAAGCGAGAGCTGCGACGGGAGTATTCTTGATTTCCCAAAGGGGATCGAGTTCTATTGGCTTTTTGGTAACCAAGGAGAAGGAGGGGACAGTGAAAAGGATAGCCATGTTGTTGGCCTTGTCCGTGCTGGTCTTGGGTCTGACGGCCGGGCCGGCCCTGGCGGCCAAGCCACCGATCAAGATCGGCGTGATCATCGGTCTGACCGGGCCGTTGGAGGTCTACGCCAAGCAGATGCTGACCGGGTTCAAGATGGGGCTGGAGTACGCCACCAAGGGCACGATGAAGGTCCTGGGCCGGAAGATCGTGCTGGTGGTCAAGGACACCCAGATGAAGCCGGCCGTGGGCAAGCGGCTTTTGGCCGAGGCCTACAAGGACGACAAGGTCGTTTTGGCCGTGGGGCCGGTGTCCTCGGGCACGGCCCTGGGCATGCTGCCCATCGCCCTGGAGTACAAGAAGATCCTGATCGTCGAGCCGGCCGTGGCCGACTCGATCACCGGCAAGCGGTGGAACCGCTACGTCTTCCGGACGGGCCGCAACTCGAGTCAGGACGCGGTCAGCAACGCCGTGGCCATCTCTGGCAAGAACGTGGTCATCGCCACCCTGGCCCAGGACTACGCCTTTGGCCGCGACGGCGTGGCCGCCTACAAGCAGGCCGCCCAGGCCCGGGGGGCCAAGATCGTGCACGAGGAGTACGTGCCGATCAAGACCACCGACTTCACCGCCGCCGCGCTCCGGATCATCAAGGCGCTCGGCAAGTACAAAAACAAGAAAAAGTTCGTGTTCGTCATCTGGGCCGGCCGGGGCAATCCCCTCGGCAAGCTGCACGCCATGCAGCTCAAGAAGAAATACGGCATCCGGATCACCACCGGCGGCAACATCCTGGCCGCGTTGAAGTTCTACAAGCCCCTCAAGGGCATGGAGGGGGCGACCTACTACTACTACGACATCCCCAAGAACAAGATGAACCGGTGGCTGGTCCGCGAGCACAACAAGCGGTTCAAAGTGCCGCCGGACTTCTTCACCTGCGGCGGCATGGCGGCGGCCATGGCCGTGGTCACCGCCCTTAAGAGGGCCAAGTCGACCGACACCGAGAAGCTGATCAAGGTCATGGAGGGGATGAAGTTTCAGACCCCCAAGGGCCCGATGATCTTCCGCAAGCAGGACCACCAGGCCATGCAGCGGATGTATCACTTCCGGATCGTGGTCGATCCCAAGCTGCCCTGGGCGGTCTGCAAGCTGGTCCGGGTGCTTCGGATCAAGGACATGCAGATCCCGATCCGCAACCGTCGATAACTCATCCGATCACCGGGTAGCCCCGCCGGCGACCGCCGGCGGGGCACATCCGAAAAGGGGGCTGACGCCGTGGCCGAGACCGAGCCGCTTATCCGGACCGATGACCTGACCATCCGCTTCGGCGGCAACGTGGCCGTCAACCGGGTCAATCTCTCGGTGGAGCCGTTTCGCCTCAAGTCCATCATCGGCCCCAACGGGGCGGGCAAGACGACGCTGTTCAACCTGATCAGCGGCCAGTACAAGCCGACCGGCGGCCGGGTCTATTTCAAGGGCCGGGACATCACCCGGCTGGGGGCGGCCGACCGGACCTTGCTCGGGCTGGGGCGAAGTTTCCAGCTGACCAACGTCTTTCCCAACCTGAGCGTTCTGGAAAACGTCCGGTTGTCGCTCCAGTCCAAGGCCGGCATCAGTTTCGTGTTCTGGCGCTACTTCCGCCGGTACCCCGATCTGGAAGACCGGGCCTACGAACTGCTCAAGCTGGTCCTGCTCGAGGAGCGTTGGAACGTGCCGGCCCGGACTCTGACCCACGGCGAGCAGCGCAAGCTCGAGGTGGCCATTTTGCTGGGCCTGGACCCCGAGGTGATGCTGCTCGACGAGCCCACGGCCGGGATGTCACTAGAAGAGGTGCCGGCCATCCTGGAAATCCTGCAGCGGCTCAAGGAGAGTCGGGACCGGACCCTGCTTCTGGTGGAGCACAAGTTCGACATGATCATGAGCCTCTCGGACTCGATCGCCGTGCTCAAGGAAGGGCGGCTGATCTGCGACGACACGCCCCAGGCCGTGGCTTGTAACGCCGAGGTCCAGGAGGCCTACCTGGGAGGAGGGGCGGTCCATGGCTGAGCCGATCCTGGCCCTGGAGGACGTTCACACCTTCATCGCCCAGCACCACATTCTCCAGGGGGTGTCGCTCACGGTCAGCCCGGGGCGGGCGACTGTGCTGCTGGGCCGCAACGGGTCCGGCAAGTCGACCACCCTCCGGACGATCATGGGCCTGGTCCCGCCCAGTCGGGGTCGGATCAGCCTGGCCGGCCGGGACCTGTCCGGGATGCGGCCCTATGACATCGCCCGTTTGGGCGTCGGGTTCGTGCCCGAGGATCAGGCCGTCCTCTACTCGCTGTCGGTCGAGGAGAATTTCCGCCTGGCCATGGTCCGGGAGTCCGAGGAGTCCTGGCGGCGGCTGGAGACGGTGTTCGAACTCTTCCCGGACCTGAAACGGTTCTGGAAGTCCAAGGCCGGCGTGCTGTCCGGGGGCCAAAAGCAGATGCTGGCCATCGCCCGGGCCTTTGTCACCGACCACCAGCTCCTGCTCATCGACGAGCCGAGCAAAGGCCTGGCCCCGATCATTATTGACAGCCTCATCGAGTCCCTCAACCACATCCGGGACCAGACGACCATCATCCTGGTCGAGCAGAACTTCTACATGGCCTCCCGGGTGGGGGTCGATTACTTCATCCTCAACGACGGCCTGGTGGTCCATTCCGGTCTGATGTCCGACCTGGAGCACGACGAGGAGATCAAGCAAAAACACCTGGGCATCGCGGGAGGCGAAGCGTGAGCGCGGCGACGGCCGAAAACGCGATTCAAGGCCGGGGCCGCCGTCCGTTGCGGATCGCCGTGGTCACGGCCTGCATCGGCGTCTGGTTCCTGCCGATGCTGTGGACCGATCTGAGCACCTTTTTGAACCTGACCATCTCCGGGCTGTCCATGGGGATGCTGCTGTTTCTGGTGGCCGCCGGGCTGACCATCATCTTCGGCCTGATGGACGTCCTCAATTTCGCCCACGGCGCCTTCTTCACCTGGGGGGCCTACATCGGGTTCAGCGTGTTCTACGTCCTGAACCAATTGGGCTGGATCGAGACCGGATCGATCTTTCAAAACCTGGCCGGATTCGGCCTGGCCATGGTGGTGGCCGTCGTCGCCGGCGGGCTGATCGGGCTGATCATCGAACGCCTGGTCGTCCGCCGGGCCTACGGCGATCACCTCAAGCAGATCCTGATCACCATGGGCGCGACCATGGTCCTCGAGGAGCTGATCAGCGTCATCTGGTTTGGCGACAAGAACCTGGAGGTGCCGGCCGCCTTCAAGGGGTCCTGGTATATCTCCGAGGTGAATATCATCAAGTTCAAGGCGATCACCATCCTGGTGGGCCTGGCGGTGTTCATCGTCGTCTTCCTGGTCCTGAGGCGGACCAAGCTGGGGATCATCGTCCGAGCCGGGGTCGAGAACTCCGAGATCGTCCAGGCCCTGGGGTACAACGTCAGCCGCATCTTCGCCGGCGTGTTCGCCGCCGGGGCCGCCCTGGCCGCCTTCGGCGGCTTGATGTGGGGCATCCGGAACCCTGAAATCTCCCCGACCATGGGCGGCGAGAATCTGATCTTCGCCTTCATCGTGGTCATCATCGGGGGGCTGGGCTCGATCGAGGGGTCCTTCCTCGGCGCCCTGATCGTCGGACTGGCCTACAATCACGTCGCCTACAAGTGGCCGGTTTTGGCCTTAGGCGTGAATATCCTGATCATGGCCCTCATCCTGCTGCTCAGGCCGCGGGGCCTCTTCGGAAAGGAATAAGCCATGAGCCGCCCTCACGGGGAACCCACACCGGTTCAACTGGATCGCTTCGAGGAAAATCGCCGCCGGTTCATTCGGCCCGTGTTCTGGCTACAGGTCGGGTTGTTGCTGGCCCTGGCCTGCGTGCCCCTGGGCTTCTCGTCAGTCAGGATTCTGGACGTCGTCACCAAGGGCATGATCTTCACCGTGGCCGTGGCCTCCTACGACCTGATCATCGGCTACACCGGCATCGTCACCTTCGCCCACGGCATGTTCTTCGGCCTGGGGGCCTATTCCCTGGGCGTGGTCCTCAACCAGGCCAGTCAGCCGCTCAAGGTCACGGTCACCTTTCTGGCGCCGATCCTGACTCAGCCGGAACTGACCAAGGTGGCCTGGCTGACCTCGTCGCCTAGTTACTATCACCTGTTCATCGGCTTTCTGATCGCCGTCGCCCTGGCGGCGGCCATCTCCCTGTTGATCGTCCTGTTCTCGCTGCGGGTCAAGGCCATCTTTTTCGCCATGATCTCGTTGGCCTTCGCCGAGTTCGCCTTCATTTTGGGCCAGCAGTGGCGGAGCCTGACCGGGGCCGGGGACGGTCTGGCCTTCAAGCTGCCGGGGATCTTCGCCAAGGGCTGGTCCGGCGGTCGTTTCCTGGCGGCCGACATCAACTACAAGCTGTTCGTCTACTACGTCATCCTGGTCCTGGCGGTGATCCTGTTCGTGATGATGCTCCGGTTCATCCGCTCGCCCCTGGGTCGGGTCATCAAGTCCACCCGGGAGAACGAGCCCCGGGCCACGGCCTTGGGCTACAAGACCTTCCGCTTCCAGGCCACCTCGTTCGTCTTCGGCAGCGTCATCGCCGCCGTCTGCGGCTGGATGTACGCCTTTCACGAGTTGCAACTGGACGCCGGTGAGGTGCTGGGCATCGGGCTGATGCTCAACATCCTGTTGATGGTCATTCTCGGCGGGCTGGGCACCCTGTACGGCTCGATCGTCGGCGTGGCCTTTGTCCTGGCCGGTGAGGCCTACCTGCCGGACATCGGCAAGTGGGCCGTGCAGTTCATGCCCAACGTGCCCATGCTCGAACGTCTGGCCGAACGGTGGCTGCTGTGGTTCGGCATCCTGTTCGTGCTGGTCGTCATCTTCTTCCCCAAGGGCGTGGTCGGCACCGCCCGGGATCTTATCGGGCGGGCCAAGGTCCGAGCCATGGCCAAGGAATCATAAAGGGAATCCGAGGATAAACGACCCATGGCCCATCCCCGACCCAGGGCCGGCATCTTGAGCCTGGCCACCTTTATTCCCAAGCACTACCACGACGCGGACTACATCGCCGCCCGCTCGGAGACCCCGGCCGACATCATCCGGACCAAGCTGGGCTGGTACCAGAAGAACGTCGGCGGCCCCGGGGATCACCCGGTGGCCATGGGCCTCAAGGCGGGGCGCAAGGCGATGTATTACTCGGGTCTCGATCCCGAGGAGATCGACCTGGTCATCTGGAGCGGCGAGGAGCACAACGAGTGGCGCAACTGGCCGGTGGGCCCCAAGATCCAGAAGGAGTTGGGGCTGGGCCGGGCCTGGTCCTTCGACATGCAGCAGCGCTGCGGCACGACCATGGTCGCCCTGAAGCTGGCCACGGACATGATCCGGGCCGACGATTCGATCAACAACATCCTGATCGTCACCGGCTACCGGAACACCGACCTGATCGACTACGCCAACCCGCGCGTCCGGTGGATGTTCTACCTGTCCTGCGGCGGGGCGGCCTGCGTGGTCCAAAGGGATTGCCCCAAGAACGAGATCCTGTCCGCCCACAACATGACCGACGGCTCGTTCACCTGGGACGTGTACGTGCCCCAGGGCGGCTCGGCCGAGGCCGTGACCGTCGAGGGTTTGGCCCAGGGCAAGCAGTACCTGGACGTCCTGGACCCGGTGGGCATGAAGCAGCGCCTCGAAAAACTGTCCCTGTCCAACTGGCTGGTGTGCATCGACCAGGCCCTGGCCAAGGGCGGCCACACCCGGGCCGACGTGGACTATCTGTGCACCCTCCTGGTCAAGCGGTCGGCCCACGACTACTTGATGGGTCAACTGGGCCTCGCCCCGGAGCAAACCCGCTACCTCGAGGAATTCGGCCACCACGGCCAGAACGATCAGATCCTGTCCCTGGAGCTGGGCCTCGAGGAGGGTCTTTTATCGGACGGCGATCTGGTGCTGATGATCTCGGCCGGCATCGGCTACGCCTGGTCGGCCCTGACGCTGAGATGGGGCCCGGTGGGAGGTGAATCATGATCTTCGGCGACCTGATGGGCCGCTGGGGCCGGGCCAGCCCGGACAAGGAGGCCCTGGTCGACGCCATCAC
The DNA here is from genome assembly GCA_018812395.1 of Pseudomonadota bacterium. Classification (GTDB taxonomy): domain Bacteria; phylum Desulfobacterota; class Desulfarculia; order Desulfarculales; family JAHJDS01; genus JAHJDS01. Next base: position 651 of record JAHJDS010000514.1, on the reverse strand, counting down.
CGGCCGGCGTTTCACCTACGGCGACCTGGCCGCCGACGTCTACAAGCTGGCCAATTTCCTCCAAGACGAGCTGGACGTTGTCCAGGGCGACCGGGTCTGCTGCTTGGCCTTCAACCGGACCGAGTACCTCACCTTGTTTTTCGCCCTGGGGCGCCTGGGGGCGGTGCTGGTGCCGCTGAACTTCCGCCTGGCGGTGGACGAGTTCGTCTATTACCTGGAGGACGCCCGTCCGGCGGCCTTCTTCTTCGACCGGGACCACCAGGCGACCGTGGCCGGAATCGAGGGCAAGGTGGAACTGCCCCGCCTGGTCTGTCTCGACGACGATTCGTCGGTCGGCCGGTCGCTGCCCGCCGTCTGGGATGGACTGTCGGCCGAGCCCCCGCCGGCGGTGGACATCGGTCCCGATGACCCGCAGCTCTTCATCTACACCTCGGGCACCACCGGACTGCCCAAGGGCGTGGTCCAGACCTTCGGGATGCTCGCCTGGAACGGCTTCAACACCATCCTGGGCTGGGACATGCACTCGGCCGACAAGACCATCCTCCACCCGGCGATGTTCTACACCGCCGGGTGGAACGTCTTCACCCTGCCCCTGTTCATGTGCCGGGGGACCAACATCCTGGTCGAGAGGTTCGAGGCCGACCTGATCCT
>JAHJDS010000513.1 GCA_018812395.1 Pseudomonadota bacterium | reverse complement strand
AGCGTTTGCGGTCTTCGGCCCGGTCGATGGCGTCGGGCGAGGTGCCCAGGATGTTGACGCCGGCCTCGGCCAGCGGCACCGACAAATTGAGCGGCGTCTGCCCGCCGAACTGGACGATGAGCCCTTCGGGTTTTTCGCTCTCGATGATGTTGAGGACGTCCTCCTTGGTCAGGGGCTCGAAGTAGAGCCGGTCCGAGGTGTCGTAGTCGGTCGAGACCGTCTCCGGGTTCGAGTTGACCATGATCGACTCGATGCCCATCTCGCGCAGGGCGAAGCTGGCGTGGACGCAGCAGTAGTCGAACTCGATGCCCTGACCGATGCGGTTGGGGCCGCCGCCCAGGATGACCACTTTCTTCTTGTCGGTCGCCCGGGCCTCGTCCTCGGTCTCATAGGTCGAGTAGAAGTAGGGCGTGTAGGCCTCGAACTCGGCGGCGCAGGTGTCGACCAGCTTGTAGACGTGCTCGATGCCCCGTTGCCGGCGGTCGGCCCGGACCGCGTCCTCGCCTGTGCCGAAGATGAAGCCCAACTGGCGGTCGGAGAAGCCGGCCTGCTTGGCCCGCCGGAAGAGTTCGTCGGGGATCGGCAGGGTGGCCGCGCCCGGTCCGGCCCGGGCCGCGGCCCGGAGTTCGTCCTCCAGGGCGATGATGTCGGCCAGGTGGTGCAGGAACCAGGGATCGATCGCCGTCAGGTCGTGAATTTGCTCCACGCTCAGGCCGCTTTGCAAGGCGTGGCGCAGGTAAAAGGCCCGCTGGGAGTTGGGCTCGGTCAGGCGGCGCCTGATCTCCTCGGGGTCCAGGGCCGGGTCGCCCACGGGCGGATCACCACCGTCGGCCCCCAGGCCGAAGCGGCTGATTTCCAGGCTGCGCAGGCCCTTCTGCAACGACTCCTTGAACGTCCGGCCGATGGACATGGCCTCGCCGACGCTGCGCATCGAGGTGGTCAGGACGTCTTGTGAGCCGGGAAACTTCTCGAACGCCCAGCGCGGTATCTTGGTGACGCAGTAGTCGATGGTCGGCTCGAAGCCGGCCATGGTCTCCCGGGTGATGTCGTTGGGGATCTCGTCGAGGGTGTAGCCGATGGCCAGCTTGGCGGCGATGCGGGCGATGGGGAAGCCGGTCGCCTTGGAGGCCAGGGCGCTGGATCGGCTGACCCGGGGGTTCATCTCGATGACCACCAACTCGCCGGTGTCGGGGTGGGTGGCGAACTGGATGTTCGAGCCGCCGGTCTCGACGCCGATCTCGCGGATGATGGCCAGGGAGGCGTCGCGGAGGCGCTGGTATTCCCGGTCGGTCAGGGTCTGGATCGGGGCGACGGTGATGGAATCCCCGGTGTGGACGCCCATGGGGTCGATGTTCTCGATCGAGCAGATGATGACGACGTTGTCCTTCCGGTCGCGCATCACCTCCAACTCGAACTCCTTCCAGCCCAGGACCGACTCCTCGAGCATGATCTCGCCGGTCAGGGACGCGGCCAGGCCGTCGCCGGCCAGGGCCCGCAGATCGTCCACGTTGTAGGCCACCCCGCCGCCGGTGCCGCCCAGGGTGTAGGCCGGCCGGATGATGACCGGGTAGCCGATCGCCTCGGCCTCCGCCAGGGCCTCCTCGACGGCCCGGGCCCGGACCTTGGCGTCGGCCACCGGGTCGGGCTCCTTGGGGTAGCGAATGATGGCGCTGCCCGGGACACGCAGGCCGATCCGCCTCATGGCGTCCCGGAACTCCTCGCGGCCCTCGGCCTTGCGGATGACCTCGGGCGTGGCCCCGATCATCTCGACGCCCAGTTCCTCCAGGACGCCCAGATCGGCCACGCCCAGGGCGGTGTTGAGGGCCGTCTGGCCGCCCAGGGTCGGCAGCAGGGCGTCCGGTTTTTCGCGCCTCAGGATCCTGGCCACCACCTCGGGCAAAATGGGCTCGATGTAGGTCTGATCGGCCATCTCGGGGTCGGTCATGATCGTCGCCGGGTTCGAGTTGACCAGCGTCACCTCGATGCCTTCCTCCCGGAGGGCCTTGCAGGCCTGGGTCCCCGAGTAGTCGAACTCGCAGGCCTGGGAGATGACGATCGGGCCCGACCCGATGATCATGACCTTGTGGATGTCTTCGCGCTTGGGCACAACTGGCCTCAGCCCGGGGCCGGGAGCGTCCGGGCTGGTTGATGGTCAAGGTGGAGCGAGGCTTATTTGCCCTTGTATTCCGGACGCTTGCGTCCCAGGGAGGTCAGGCCCTCCAGGGCGTCCTCGGTGCTGAAGATCTCTTCCAGATGATCCAGTTCCTTTTGGAGGCCTTCCTCCAGGGGCAAGGGATACCCCTCGTCGATGATCCGGTTGGCCAGCCTGACGGCGAGGGGCGCCTTGTAGACAATGGTCTTGGCCGTCTTGGCCTTGAGCGGATCGGGATCGTTTCGGGCGCTGCCGTCGATCATGGCCCCGACGTTTTTCGCGCCGAACCAGTCCTTGATCTTGAGCCAGTCGCCGCCGAGTTCGACCGGGCCGCGGGAGGCCTTGGTCACGGCCTTACCCGAGGCGGCCAGCTCCTGGATGAACCCGTCCAACTCGCCCGGGTCGACCACATACTCGACCAGGCCGATCCGCCTGGCGTCTTCCGCGCCCAGGACTCTTCCGGTGAACACCAGGTATTTGGCCAGCTCGGGGCCGACGTAGCGGGCCGTGCGCTGGGTGCCGCCCAGGCCGGGATAGATGCCGATCCCGGTCTCGGGGAAACCCATGGTCGCCTGGGGCGTGGCGACGATGGTGTCGGCGCACAGGGCGATCTCGGCCCCGCCGCCCAGGGCCAATCCGTCCATCCGGGCGATGACCAATTTCGGTGAGTTGTCGATCCGCTTCAGTAGTTCCTGGCCGTAGGCGGTGAAGGCGACGGTCTTGTCGATCTGATTATTCTTGATGTTCTTGATGAAGTAGCCGATGTCCGCCCCGGCGATAAAGGCCTTGCCCGCCCCGGCGATGACGATCGATTTGACGCTCGGATCGGCGTCGGCCGCGTCGAACACCTCGGCCAGTTGGCCGACCACGGTCTCGTTGAGGGCGTTCATGGCCTCGGGCCGATTCAAGGTCAGGTAGGCCACGCCGCCATGGTCCTCGCGGGTGACGTAGCGGATGTCCCAGTTTTGTCCGGCGTCCCGCTGGGCCTGGATCGAGGCCGGCATGGCCAGATCGTCCCAGCCGTCGACAATTGGCTTGACCAGTCCGTAGACCCGGTCGATGCCGAGAAGGTTCATCATCTCGAACGGGCCCCGGGCCCACCTGAGGCCGACCTTGGCCCCGATGTCGACGTCGGTCATCGAGGCCACGCCCTCGTCCAGGATCTGCCCGGCCACCAGGAAGACCACGCCCTGGAGGCGATCGGCCACGGCCTGAAATTTGGCCTCATCGGCCTCGCCGTCGACCGGCCAGTTCTGGCCCTTCTCGAACTGGGCCTCGAGCCCCGGGGCCGAGGCGTAGAACGGCCCCAGCTCGTCGCCCAGAGTGCCGGTCGAGTGATAGGCGATGGGCACGCCGGTGACGTTCATCAGCAGAAACGGCCCCATGCCGATCCGGAAGGCCTTCTTCGCCGCGGCGTCGATGGTCGGGATGTCGGCCACCCCCTCGTCCAGGAGCCTGACCGCCTCGTTGAGCCAGGGCACGAAGAAGCGGTTGACGGCGAAGCCCGGCGCGTCCTGGACGACGATGGCCGTCTTGCCGGTCAGATTGGCGAAGCGCCTTGACTGGGCCACGGTCT
>JAHJDS010000512.1 GCA_018812395.1 Pseudomonadota bacterium | reverse complement strand
CACATCAGATAGACGAATTGTAACGCAGGGGCGGACCGCACGGTGGGAACGGTATTTGGTTGCCATCGGATTGAGGCCAAAGAAGCCCGTTTGAAGATGGGCGTGTTGGCCTACAACCTCCTTCACATAATCCGGCGGTTCCACATTTGGGGCGAAGGTGTTACCATTCCATCTGGGAGCTTTAAATGACCTTAAGAAACATATCAATGGACGAGTTGCAATGGGGTTTTTATGCAGACAACTATGAACTGGATGCTATGGAGGAATACAGTGAATTTGTTTTAAGTAAGTTAAAACAAGAGCAGAGAGATATTGATAGAAAATATAATGAACGTGTTAAGAACATGACACCAGAAGAAGCAAGAGATTATGGTGAATGGCTAGCGGAGGATTATTGGAAAGTTGCTGATACATTTACTCAAATAGCAACAGGGTCTCTGTTGGTCATGGTTTGGGCGTTCTTTGAAGTCTGGCTAGACCGTCTCGGCAATGATATTAGGCATCATCGCAATTTGAACCTTAGGATTAAAGACATGCGCGGTAGTGGTTTAAAAAGGGTAAAACTATATTACGAAAAAGTCTTAGGAATTGATCTTACAGAAGACAATGAACTTTGGGGAGAGTTGCAGGCCATCAATAAAATTAGAAATTCAATTGTGCACAATGACGGCAGTCCAAACAGAAATATGGTTGACTATGATAAGTGGGAAGAAATTTGGAGTGATAATAATCTTGGAAATGACTTAGATGCTAAGACAGCTAAAAAATTGAAAGAAGCCTTAAAGGATCCTGTAATCAAGGCGCACTTAAAAAGGGAGCTTATTGAAATAGGCGATTTTGGGCCTGGGCCACGAAAGATTGTAATAAAACCAGGTTATATCAAGCACTGTATTAGTATAACTAAGGACTTTTTAACTAATTTGATGCAGAGAATTAAGCCTTCGCTAACGACTTAAAAACAGGATTAAATCTTTTGTTTTAAAATTTGGGCTTAAAACTTAAGGAAGTGTTCATGCGAATATTTACAGAACAAAATGAGCTTATACGTTTCGCAAAGGAATTTGTCACAGAACGCGTCGGGTCGCTTGAAAAGGATGTGCAGTGAGGGTGTCAGATCTTCCATGTAGGGGCCATTCGTGAGAGACTCTAATTTGCAGGGAGAGGATCACGACCATTCAAAAGCACGATTCATGCTCACCTTTGTAGTGGTATTATTTTTTGTATAATGGACTCATCTCCCGCAGCCGCTCGACAATGGGCGGCAGTTTTTCGACCACGTAATCCACGTCCGCCTCGGTGTTCTCGGGCGAGAAGGTGAACACCAGGGTCCCCTGGGCGTCGGCGAAATCGAGACCGATGCCCAGCAGCACGTGGGAGGCCTGCAAGGCCCCGGCGGCGCAGGCCGAGCGGGTGGTCACCGCCACCCCGTCCTCGTCGAGCATGATCATCATCGACTCGCCCTCGATGAATCCGACCGACACCGACAGGAGGTGCGGTAGGCATTTCTCCGGATGACCGTTGAAGATAAGGTGCTCGATCCCTTTTTTGAGGCCGGCGGCCATTCTGCCCTTAAGACCCCGGGTGTGCTCGGCCCGCTTATCCATCTCGGCCCGGGCGATCTCGGCCGCGACTCCCAGGCCGACGATGCCCAGCATGTTCTGGGTGCCGGCCCGCTTGTTTTGCTCCTGAACCCCGCCGTCCAGCAGGGGCCACAGGGCCGTGCCGCGCTTGACGTACAGGGCCCCCGCGCCCGACGGCCCGTAGAACTGGTTGGCCGCCAGGGACAAAAGATCCACGTTCATCGCCTTGACATCAAGAGGCACCAGCCCGGCCGAGGCCACGGCGTCGGTGTGAAAGACGATTTTCCGTTCTCGGGCGACGGCCCCGATCTCGGCGATGGGTTCCACCGTCCCGATCTCGTTGTTGGCGTGCATCACGGTGATCAGGACCGTCTCGTCGGTGATGGCCTCGGCCACGGCCTGCGGATCGACCAAGCCGTACTCGTCAACGTCCAGCGAGGTCACCCGCCAGTCCATCAGCCGCAACGCCCGCAGGGTCCGCAACACCGCGTTGTGCTCGATGTTGCTGGTGATGATGTGCTTGCCCTTGTCCCGCTTGGCAAAGGCGACGCCCTTGATGGCGTGATTGATCGACTCGGTGCCGCCCGAGCCGAACACGATCTCCCGGGGCTCGGCGCCCACCAGGGCGGCCACCTGCTCCCGGGCAATATCGAGGGCCTCGGCGGCCAAGTCCCCCAGCGAATGCTGGCTCGAGGGGTTGGCGTAGGTCGTCTCGAGGTAGTCGATCATCCTTTTTTTCACGTCCGGATGGAGCGGTGTGGCCGCGGCGTTGTCCAGATTGATGACCCGGTCCATGGGGGCCTCCTGCCAAGGGGAAATCGCCTCAATGATGCTCGGTCTCGACCTCGCGGCCGCAGGAAGTGCAGTAAGGCGCCGGCTCATCCAGCTCGGCGTCGCAATAGGGGCAGTAGCACTTGTCACCGTGGGTGTGTTCGTGCTCGGTCTGGCGGGCCACCGGCTTGGGCGGCTTGCCTGACTTACGATCGAGATAATCGGTCACCGCCTGGTGCAGGGCGTCGGCGCCGAGGTTCGAGCAGTGCAGCTTGTTCTTGGGCAGCCCGCCCAGACCGGCGGCCACGTCCTTATTGGTGATCTTCATGACCTCATCGAGGGTATTGCCCCTGGCCATCTCGGTGACCATGCTCGACACGGCAATGGCCGCGCCGCAGCCGAAGGTCTTGAATTTGATGTCGTCGATCCGGTCGTCCTTGACCTTGATATAGACGCTCATCATGTCCCCGCAGACCGGGTTGCCGACCTCGCCCACGCCGTCGGCGTCCTCGATCTCGCCCACGTTGCGCGGGTTCTTGAAGTGATCCATCACGATTTCGGAGTACATGGCCTTCTCCCACCAGATGGTGACGGTTGCGCTCTCTTCTGTCTTTTTGAATCTAATCACAAAATTACGGAATTTAAAGTCCGAACCTGGACATTTCTCGTCCGGTATCGCCCTCGGGCCGGAGCCTGCCCGGGATGAAAGGGACTGGCGCTTGCCTTGGGTTTCGGGTTATGCTACATAAATTGAGCCATATTCAGCGAGGTGCGACATGATAGACGAGAGGCGGCGCCGGACCAGAGTCGTCTTCACCACCGAGGTCGAACTCAGGGCCGGTGACGTGGTCATAAAGAGCCCACGCTCCAAAGACATCAGCATGACCGGCATCTTCGTCTTTGCCGAGCACAAGCTCGAGCCCGGGACCGAGTGCGACGTCACCCTCCGCCTGCTGGGCGCCACGTCGGACCTGCGGCTGAGCGCCAACGCACGGGTGGTCCGGGTGACCGATGAGGGCCTGGCCTTGGAATTCACCTCGCTGGACCTGGACTCCTATGTCCATTTGCGCAACCTGATCATTTACAATTCCGAAGACCCGGACGGAGTCCTCGAAGAGGTGAGCCATCCCTTTATTGACCCCGGAAAACTAGCACCCGAGGAAGAGAAGCCATGAGCGGTTTACTGGCCAAGAGAATCTTGGAGATCCCACCCTCGCCGACCCTGTCCGTCAACGCCAAGGCGGCCGAACTAAAGGCCCAGGGCATCGACGTCCTCAGCTTCGCGGTCGGCGAACCGGACTTCGACACCCCGGTGCACATCCGTGACGCGGCTAAAAAGGCCCTGGACGACGGCCAGACCCGCTACACCCCGGTGCCCGGCACGCCCGAACTCAGAAAGGCCATTGCCGAGAAGTTCAAGAACGACAACGGCCTCGAATACTCGATCGACCAGATAACGGTCAACTGTGGCGGCAAGCACTCGTTTTACAACCTGTGTCAGGCCATCCTCGACCCGGGCGACGAGGTCATCGTACCGGCCCCCTACTGGGTGTCCTATCCGCCGATGGTCATGCTGGCCGAGGGCAAGCCGATCATCGTGCCCACCACCCAGGAGAACCAGTTCAAGCCCACCCGGGCCGACCTGGAAGCGGCCATCACCTCAAAAACCAAGGCCCTGGTGCTCAACTCGCCGTCCAACCCGACCGGCTCGGTCTTTTCGTCCGCGGAACTGGACATGGTGGCCGACCTGGCCCGCCAGCACGATTTCCTGATCATCTCGGACGACATCTACGAGATGATCATGTACGACGGCCTGACCTTCGACACCATCGCCGGCCGGCCGGGCATGATCGACCGGACGTTAGTGCTTAACGGCGTGTCAAAAACTTACGCCATGACCGGCTGGCGGATCGGATACATGGCCGGGCCGGAGGAGATCATCAAAGGGGTGAACAAGATCCAGTCCCAGTCCACCTCGAATCCCAACTCCATCGCCCAGGCGGCGACCATCGCCGGCCTGCGCGGCCCCCAGGACTTCATCGGCCGGATGCTGGTCCAGTTCAAGAAGCGGCGGGACTACGTGCTCGAGCGGCTGAACAAGATCGACGGGGTGAGCTGTCACACCCCGGGCGGCGCGTTCTACGTGTTTCCCAAGGTGGACGGGGTGTACGGCGGTAAGGCGGGTGATCTGGAGATCACCGGCTCGGTGCCCCTGGCCGAGTACCTGCTGTCTGGGGCCAACATCGCCATCGTGCCCGGCGCGGCGTTCGGGGATGACGCCTGCATCCGGATTTCCTACGCCACGGCCCTGGAGACCATCGAGGAGGGGCTCAACCGCTTGGAGAAGGCGCTGAAGGACTTGTCGTAAACGAGCATTCAGACCAATTCAAGAAACCCCGTCTTGGTGTATCAGTCAGGCGGGGTTTCTTTTTTAAGATCGAATCCGCGTGTGGACTGGAGCTATGGTCCACCGGCAACGGTTCGCCACGATATCCTGGCATGGCAAGCTTCCGACCTATCTGCCTCGGCTCCTGGTCCGGGGCTTGTACTTACGCTTTTCTTCTACCCACAAGTTTTGGATCGAGTTTTTCAAGGCCTTGAACTCGGGCTTGTCCCGCAGAAACTTCAGGTAGGGGTCCTTGTCCAAGTACGCCGGCGGCACGGGCAGGTTGTGCCGCAGCTTGGGCGAATCCCCGGGCTCGAAAAAGGCCGCTTGCAAATTGGCCAGGGCCGGTTTGGGCTGCCACAGCAAGGCATGGGCCCTGGCCAGATGATATCGGGCCAGATTGGCGTAACCCTTGAACGCCGGAATTGGCCCGGCCCCGATGACCTCGATGGCCGCCTTGGGCTGGCCGGTCGCAATCGCCAAATGGGCCAGATTGAGCCGGGCCGCGGGCGAGGCCCCCTTGCCCCAGGCGGCCAGATCAAAGTGCCTGACCGCCTCGTGGAGCTTTTTTTCGGCCAGGTCGGCCAGACCCAGGGTGAAATAGATCAGCCGCCTGACCCGTTCGTCCCTGGTGTCGGCCACCCGCCTCATTATCTGGCGGACGTTGCGGGGCCGCTGGGGTTTTTCGGTGAGCAGAAAGACGATGGACTGAAAGAACCTGAGCCGCGGATCGGTCGAGCCGTCCCGGAGGATACGCCGGGTCTCGTGGAGCAGAACGTCGGCCCGGAGCAGCCCGTCCTTGGTCAGGACCTGAAGGGGCAGCCTGATCTTGGGCCGAGCCGGAACGGTCCTGGCCCAAGCCGGGGGCGGGGCAACGAGACAGCAGATCAAAAAAACGCCGGAGAACAGGCCGGCCAATACCCTGAACATCGCATCCCCCTGTGGCCGTTAAACCTTAACACGACGGACCGGCCAGGGGCAAGACAGGTGCGAAGCCGCACGGGCGTAATTCGCGACGAACAACCGTACCCGTGAAACGCTTCGGCCGCGCTTGCCGCCTTCACTACGTTTCGGCTACGCTGTACCTCAAGAAAGAGGCGCGGTGTCGTTCATTGTGAGCGCGCACGTCTGCCCAAATTACGAGTCAGGTGGCGAGGCCGGCCGTTCGGGCCGTGACTTGGGCCTGCCTTTATGTGGAGATTCGTTTTGAATGAAATCACTCCGGACCCGGTGGCGGGCAAGAAGGCCCGCCGGATCCCCTGGCGGTTGATCTTTCTGCTGGCGGTCGTGGGCGTGATCGTGCTGTTGGCCTGGATTTTCGATGTGGTCAACAAGCTGGCCGGCCTGCGGGAGTGGATGGCGGCCCTGGGCGGATGGGGGCCAATGGTCTTCGGTTTGGTCTACGCCGGGATCATCACCGTTGGTCTGCCGACCGCCATTCTGACGGCCTTGGCCGGAGGCCTGTTCGGGTCGATCGTGGGCACGATCACGGTCAGCGCCGGCTCGACGGTGGGCATTTCGCTCGCCTTTTTGATCAGCCGCTACATCGCTCGGGGGGCAATGGAGAACTGGCTGTCCGGAAGCGAGAGATTTCAGAAACTCGATCGACTGACCGCCGAGCACGGCGCGATCATGGTCGCCCTGAGCCGCCTGGTGCCCATCGTGCCCTGTCCCATGGTCAATTACGGTTTCGGCCTGACCAAGGTGCCGTTCCCGACCTTTGTCTTCTACTCGTGGCTGTGCCGATTGCCGGGCCAGATCGTGATGGTGGTCGGTTTTGACGCCATTCTCACCGGCCTGCGGGAGGGCAGGGTGCCCTGGGTGCTGGTCGGGGTGGTGGTGGTCGTTGGTGCATTTTTGATGGTGATCGTTCGGCGGACGAGAAGGAAGCTTTCGGCCTCGCGTCTGGGGGCGGCGGACACTGGTCCTCAATAGTTTCCGCGACAAGGCGTCCGAAACGTAATTGAAATGTCTGGCGTTCGTGCCCGGGCAGGCGGTCGGCGAGCCACGGCCCGGTGCGAAGCCGCACGGGCGTAATTCGCGGTCAACGTTTGGTGGGTTGCGTACATCACGGCCGCGCTTGTCGGCGCCACTTCGTCGGCGCCTGCGGCTCGTCAGGCCGATCGAGATAGGGTCGCTGGAGATTAAGTTTAGACAGATGGCGGGCGGGGTGGAGAATGTGTGTTCTTGCCCGAAGCTGGTGATCGGCGAGCCTCAGCCCACTTGTTTTGAGAGGGCCGGGCTGGCCACCTGATTTGGGCTGTGGCTAAACTTGCTCGATCATACCTTGCGGCAAAGCGCTACGCTCTCTATGTACAGCGGAGCCGAAATGAAATGGAGGCGGCGAGCGCGGCCGGAAGGCTGACGGGCCAAAAAAAGTCCACCGGGAATCACGCCCGTGCGGCTACGCACTGGAGGCGGTGAGCGCGGACGTGACACTGGCATACCACCACCGTTCCCCGCGAATTACGCCCGTGCGGCTTCGCACCACCGCTCCTTGACGAGCGAGTCTATTCCGGGTCACAATTAACACCATGCCCGAATCAGGAACTGTCGTACATCCAGCGCCAACCACATGGCGGCCCGGGGCCTTCACCGTGCTCGCCACCGTGTTTGCCGGGTGCCTGGTCGGCTCGGCCGTCCTGGCCGTCAAGCCGGTGCATCTGTTCGGCCTGACCTTTCCGGCCGGGGTCCTGGCCTACGCCGTCACATTTGCCTGCACCGACGTGATCAGCGAGGTCTGGGGCAAGGCCCGGGCCAGGCAGGTGGTCTGGGCCGGTTTCGGGGCCCTGGTGATCTTCTACGCCCTGGCCTGGGTGGCGATCAAGGTCCCGGCGGCCCCTTTCTGGAAGGGGCAGGCCGCCTTCTCGTCCGTACTCGGGGCCACGCTCCGGATCATCATCGCCTCGCTGGTGGCCTATCTGGTGTCGCAGATGAACGACCTGATCCTGTTTCACTGGATGAGGGTCCGGACCAAAGGAAAATACCTCTGGCTGCGCAACACCGGCTCGACCATGGTCTCCCAGGCCATCGACACGATCCTGTTCATCTCAATCGCCTTTTGGGGCGTCATGCCGGTAGTCCCGATGATCATCGGCCAGTACCTGGTCAAGCTGGCTATCGCCGTTTTGGATACGCCGCTGGTTTACGGGGCGGTCTGGGCCATCGGCCGGCCAAAAAAAGGCCCGGTCTGATGACCGGGCCTGGGGGGGAGGGCGGCAGTGGCCGCCATTTGGTTCGCGATAGACTACTCGTCAGGCCGTTTTTTCTCGTCCGCGCCGGCCGGCGCCACTTCGTCGGCGCCTGCTTTGCCGGTGAGGTAAGGGTTTGGGGAAGGAAAACGAGTGAATATCAGTTTTCCGAAACGACCCGTCTAAGGGCCTCTTTCCAATCCGGTTCAGTGGGCCGGCACTCTTCCGGAGTCTTAAAATTTCTAAGGCAGGCGTCGATCTCGTCCCACCTGATGACGGTCTTGAGTTGAGGTTCCATTTGCATCGACCTCCTTCGACCCGTACGATAATCATCGGGCGGGGAAAATCAATGATCCAGGCGCCAAATCACCCATCTAAAAAGTTTATTTATATAGGTATGTTAGCCGGCAATCATCGCCAATCAGACTTATTTGGTGTAAATTTCAGGCCATAACCCCTGCAACCGGACGCCGATGATGCCAAGGTCATGAAAAGCTTCCGCCTGCTCATACCGTACCTGCTGCGCCGCAAATGGGTGATCGCCATTGGCCTCCTGGCCCTGGTCCTGGTGGATTTGGCCCAGCTTTTCATCCCGCGGCTGATCAAGAGGGCGGTGGACCAGTTGACCCTGGATCAGGCCACGACGCTGAGTCTGCTGTGGCAGGCGGGCGTGATCGTCCTGCTGGGCCTGGTCATGGCCTTGCTGCGTCTGGTCTGGCGGCGGATGGTCCTGGGGCAGGCCCGTCAGGTCGAGCGTGACCTGAGGGGCAAAGTTTTGGGGCATCTCAGCACGTTATCTATCGGATTTTTCCATAAAATGCCCCACGGCGACCTCATGGCCCGCCTGACCAACGACATGGACGCGGTTAGGATGTCGGTCGGGATCGGGATGGTCGCCTTTGTGGACGGTATCTTCCTGGGCCTGGCGGCCATTGGGTTCATGCTCTGGATTCACCCGGGGCTGACCCTGATCGCCATCTTGCCCATGCCGCTGTTGGTCCTCATCACCCGTCGGCTATCGAGGCTGACCCATCGCCGTTTCACCACGGTCCAGGCCGCCTTTTCCGGGCTGACCGAAATGGTCCGCCAGGATTACGCGGGCGTTCATTTGATCCAGGCCTACCAGGCCCAAGGCCCGGTCACGGCCCACCTGGACGAGGCCGGGCGAGATTATGTTAGGAATAACATTAAGTTAGTCCGCGCCTCGGGCCTGTTCTTTCCGGTGATGCTCTTTTTCACCCACCTCAGCGCCGCAGCGGTGCTGCTCTTCGGCGGCCGGCTGACCATCAATCTGGCGATCACCCCCGGTGATTTTGTCGCCTTTGGGGCCTACTTGGCCCTGCTGAGCTGGCCGATGATGGCCCTGGGATGGGTCATCAGCCTGGTCCAGCGGGGGGCGGCCTCCCTGGCCCGTCTGGAAGAGATCCTGAACACCCAGCCGGAAGTGAAAAACGCCGCCCAGACCCGGCCGGCTCCGGATGGACCCGGTGAAATAAGTATTAACAACCTGGACTTCACTTATTCCGGCTCGGACCGTGCGGTCCTGTCGGGAGTGAACTTGATTGTCCAGCCGGGCAAGATCACCGGCCTGACCGGTCCCACCGGGTCGGGCAAATCGACCTTGCTGGGGCTGATCGGGCGGCTGTACGAGGTCCCGGCCGGCCGGGTCTCCCTGGACGGGGTGGACATTCGGGACCTGGACCTGGCCTCGCTACGCTCCAAGCTGGCCGTGGTGCCCCAGGACAGCTTCCTGTTCTCGGACACGGTGCGTCACAACATCGCCTTTGGCCGACCCGACGCGGACGACCAGGCCATCCGGGCCGCGGCCACTCTGGCGGGATTGGATAAGGATTTGAAATCATTTCCCGACGGCCTGGACACCGTGGTCGGCGAAAGGGGGCTGACCTTGTCCGGGGGCCAGCGCCAGCGGGTGGCCCTGGCCCGGGCCTGGCTGACAGGCGCCCCGGTCCTGCTGGCCGACGACGCCCTGTCCCACGTGGACGCCCTCACCGAGCAGATGATCCTGGACGGACTTCTCGAAAAGGACAGAACCCGAACCGTGCTTCTGGTCACCCACCGGCCGACCGTGCTGGCCCGCTGTGATCACGTCGCCGTGCTGGCCCAGGGACGGATCGTGGACCAGGGATCGCCTCCGGAGTTGATCGCGTCCGGTGGACCATACGCCGCCCTCGTTGAGCGCCTCCAGCTCCTCGAGGAAATGGGCGGCCCGGGAGACACCCTTGATGCACGGTGACTACGGCTACATGGAAGAGGGCCGGTTGGGCCGGGGCTACAATCTCCGACTCTTGGGCCGTCTTTTCAGTTACAGCCGCAAGTACTGGCGTCACTTCGGGGCGGCCATCGTGCTGGTGGGGCTTGTTTCGGCGGCTGATCTGGCCCTGCCTTTTTTGACTAAAATGGCCCTGGACGACTACATCGTGCCCACGGCCCTTCAGCTCAGGTGGGGCCCGTCTTCACAAAAGTACAAAAGGCGAACCACGGCCAGTCCGGGATACATCGCCGTCGGCCCGAACCGGGGTTACATGTCCGGCGAGTTTTTCAAAAAACTCGACCCGCGCCTGGCCGCCCGCCTGCGGCGCCTGGGGGTGGTCTCCCGCCGGCGGGTGTACTCGACCACGGCCACGCCGGAGTTGATCTCCCTCGTGCGCGGCCACCAGGACAAGATTACCGTGGCCGGCGGCCGGCTGTACCTGACCCATGAGGCCCTGTCCCGCCTGCCTGGATCACTGCGCCGGCAGATCAGAGGCCAAAATCTGGGCGGCCTGTGGTGGCTGGGGGCGGCGTTTCTGATCATCTCACTAATCCACCTGATGGCCTGGATCGGGCAGTTGATCCTGCTCGAGGCGGCCGGGCAACGGATGATGCATCGGCTGCGGATGGACCTGTTCACCCATCTGCTGGGCCAATCGTTGGCCTTTTTCCGGGAACGACCCATGGGACGGCTGGTCACCCGGACGACCAACGACGTCCAGAACATCGCCGAGATGTTCAAGGCCGTGGTCAACACCCTGTTTCAGGACCTGATCCTGCTGGCGGGGATCATCATCGTCATGCTCCGGATGGACGCCCGGCTGGCCTGGTGGTGTTTCGGGCTGATTCCGTTGATCCTGGCGGCCAGTTGGGTCTTTTCAAGGCTCTCCCGCCAGGCCTTCCGCCAGGTGCGCGACCGCCTGGCCCGTCTGAACGCCTTTATCCAGGAGTTTTTGTCCGGGATTCGCGAGTCCACCCTGTTCAACCAGGTGCCCAGGCAGAAAGATCGGTTCAACGACCTGAACCAGTCCCTGTACCGGGCCGGGCTGAGGCAGGTGATCGTCTTTGCCCTGTTCGGGCCGGTGGTCGAGTTGATGGGGGCCCTGGGGCTGGGCCTCATCATCTGGTACGGCGGCGGCCAGGTCATCCAGGACCAACTCTCCTTGGGCGTCCTGGTGGCCTTTATCGCCTATATTCAACTGTTTTTCCGGCCCATCCGGGACCTGGCCGAGAAGTACAACCTGCTCCAGTCGGCCAACGCCTCGGCCGAGCGCATCTTTCAACTCATGGACACCGATACTCGCCTGCCGCAGGGGGAATCGCCGCCCCACGGGGAGGGTGGCAGGGCGGGCCGGATCGAGTTTCAGGGCGTCAGCTTCCGCTACCGGGAGGATCAGCCGGTGTTGGATGATGTCTCGTTCACGGCCGAACCGGGCCAGACGGTGGCCCTGGTCGGGACCACCGGTGAGGGCAAGACCAGTCTGATCCATCTCCTGCTCCGCTTCTACCTGCCTGATACGGGCCGGATCCGGTGGGACGGCGTGGACATCAGGGACCTGGGACAAGACGACGTCTTGTCACAAACCGGGCTGGTGATGCAGGACGTCTTTTTGTTCGACACGACCGTGGCCGAAAACATCGCCCTGGGCGCCGGCCGCGAGGTCGGCCGGGAGGAGATCGTCGATGCCGCCAGGGCGGTGCGGGCCGACGATTTCATCACCTCCCTTCCGGGCGGTTATGACCACGTCCTGATCGGCGGCGGGGCGACCCTGTCGGCCGGACAAAAACAACTCCTGGCCTTTGCCCGGGCCCTGGTCCGTCGGCCCCAGGTGCTGATCCTGGATGAGGCCACCTCGGCCGTGGACCCGGCCACGGAGAGTAGAATCCAGGAGGCCCTGCCCCGGCTCATGGCCGGCCGGACGACCATCGTCATCGCCCACCGGCTGTCGACCATCCGCCGGGCCGACAAGATCTGCGTTTTATCCCGGGGCAGGGTGGCCGAGGAGGGCCGTCACCAGGAATTGATGGCCAAAAAAGGGCTATATCATCGACTAGTCAAACTTCAAGCAGGAATTCGTCAGTGACGAATATAGCCATAAATTACAATATGTTGAGGTTGTGTTGATATATAAAGTAATAAATGAGATCGGACTTAAAGTCGTTTCTATGCTCACGAGGGGGCAACAATGGACCTGGGACTGACGGGTAAGGTGGCCGTGGTAGCCGGATCGAGCCGGGGATTGGGCCGGGCCGTGGCCGAGGCCCTGGCCGGCGAAGGGATGAACCTGGCGTTGTGCGCCAGAGATAAAGTAGTGCTTGAACAAACCGCCCGCGAGATCGAGACGCGCCACAAAACAAATGTTCTTGCGGAAAGCCTGGACGTGACAGACTTCGAGGCCGGCGCCAAATTCGTCCACCAGGCGCACCAAAAATTCGGCCGCCTGGACGTCCTGGTGACCAACGCCGGCGGCCCCCCGGGCGGCACTTTTGACGACTTTGACCTGGACGACTGGCAACGGGCCGTGGACCTGAACTTCATGTCCGGGGTGAACCTGATTCAAGCCGGTGTGCCTTTCATGCGCCAAGCCGGGTGGGGGCGGATTATCAACCTGACCTCGGTTTCGGTGAAAAGGCCTCTTGCTGGGCTGATCCTGAGCAACGCCGTGCGCAGTGCGGTCATCGGTCTGGCCAAGAGTCTGGCCAACGAGCTGGCTGCGGACAAGATCACGGTCAACAACATCTGCCCGGGTTACACCCGCACCGCTCGGGTGGAGCAGTTGGCCGAAAAAGTCGCTGCGGACAAGGGCGCGAGCCCGGCCGAGGTGATTGCCGGGTGGGAGTCGACGATCCCGGTGGGCCGTCTCGGTGAGCCGTCCGAGATCGGGGCCCTGGCCGCCTTTTTGGCCTCGGAGCAGGCGGGGTTCATCACCGGCCAGTCGATCGTCATTGACGGGGGGTTCTACCGAGGCATCGCCTGAGGTGGTGGGAAGCCCCACGGGCATGATTCGCGGTGCCACTCGGCACCCGAATGATTCGCGACGATCGCTTGGTGGTCGGCTGACACCATGGCCGCGCTCGCCGCCTCCAGTGCGAAGCCGCACGGGCGTAATTCGCGGTGCCACTCAGCACCCGAATGATTCGCGATATTCTTTCCGTTAAGAGGCACTTGGTTCT
>JAHJDS010000511.1 GCA_018812395.1 Pseudomonadota bacterium | reverse complement strand
CGGCGGTCGAGTTTTTGGCCGGCGGCCCGGAACTGGCCGCGGCCCGGGCGGCCAAGTCGGCTTCGGCCGAGGCCAAGGAAGGGAGTCCGCCCCGGGCGTCGAGTCTGGGGGCCGGTCTCGATCAAACCCTGGCCACGGACCTCAAAACTTCGCTCCACCGGTTGGCCCCGGTCCCCGACGCGACCACGGACCGGACCGCCGCCCGGACGACGTTCGTCCCGGATCAGGCCCTGGCCAACCTGGCCCGGGCGGCCCAGGCCGGACTCGAGTCCCAGCAGGCCCTGACCCACCAGGTCTGGCGCCAGGACGAGGCCCTGCTGTTGTTCATCCCGCTCGCCCTCGAGGGCCGGTGGTCGCTGATCGAGTTTTTCGTCCGGCCGGGCGGCCGGACCGGCCGGGAGGAGACCGACGCGGCCGGGACGAACGTGGCCTTGTTCCTGGAGATGAGCGCCCTGGGGCCGGTCCGGGTGGACGCCCGGGTGCGGCCGGGACGTATCACCTGCCGGTTCACCGCGGCCCAGGCCGCCGCGGCCGAGGTTCTGCGCCGGGATTTCGACCAGGTGGCCGAGCGCCTCGAGGCCCTGGGGTATCGGACCGAACTGCTGGGGGTCTTTGTCAAGTCGGCCGAGGAGGTCGATTCCTTGTCGCCGCTGGTCGAGAAACTGACCGGCCGGGACACCGGTTTTCACGTGGTGGTCTGAGGTGGATCGAGACAAGCCCAAGCGCAAAAAGGCCGTGGCCCTGAAATACGATCCCGTCCGGGATCAGGCGCCCCGGGTGTCGGCCAAGGGCCAAGGCCTGGTGGCCGAGAAGATCGTCGCCCTGGCCAAGGAGGCCGGGGTGCCCCTCAAGGACGATCCGGACCTGATCGAGGTCCTGATGGGCCTCGAACTGGACGAGGAGATCCCGCCCGAGTTGTACGTGGTGGTGGCCGAGCTGTTGGCCTACGTCTATTACGTGAACGAACGTTACCGGCGGGTCTTGGACAGAGGTCTGGCCACGGACGTCGATCATCCGGCCTGGTAGAATCCGGTCAAACACAACGGGAGGCGAGTGTGACGCAGCTAGTCATTGCGGCAATAGTGATCGTGGCGGCGGTGGTGATCAAGCTGGCCCTGGGCCGGTCGGCCCAGGCGACCGGCGACGCCCGGGCCGTCCGAACCTTCAACCTGGCCGGCCGACTGGCCATCATCGGCGGACCGATCGTGGCGGTCATCATCCTGGTCTCGTCCATGATCACCGTGGTGCCGGCCGGTCACGTGGGCGTGCTCACCTTGTTCGGCAAGGTGAACAAGACGCCGCTGGGCGAGGGACTGCACATCATCAATCCCCTGCTCGTGGTCCACAAGATGAGTATTCGAATCAGCAAGATCTCGGGCCGGTTCAGCGCCGCCTCGTCGGACATGCAGCAGGTCAACGTCATCATCGCCCTCAACATCGCCCTGGACCCGGCCCAGGCCCCGGCGGTCTACCGGACCGTGGGCTTCGCCTACGTCCGCAAGATCGTCGATCCGGCCGTCCAGGAGGTGCTCAAGGGGGTGACCGCCCTGTACCAGGCCCAGGTCATCTTGCAGAAGCGGCCGCTGATCAAGGCCAAGGTCTTCGAGCGCCTCAAAAAGTGGCTGTCACGCTACGGGGTGGTGGTCCGGGAGGTGTCTTTGTCCAACATCGAGTTCAACAAGGACTACCAGACCGCCATCGAGCGCAAGCAGATCCAGCAGCAGCGGGCCGAGGAACTGCGGTACAAGCTGCAGCAGGCCAAGCTCCAGGCCAAGATCCGGGTGGTCAACGCCAAGGCCCAGGCCCAGGCCGAGGTCGAGTCCGCCCGGGGGCGGGGCCAGCGGATCCTGATCGAGGGCAAGGCCCTGGCCCGGCGCAACAAGCTGATCGCCCTGTCCCTGACGGCCATCCTGATCCAGGACAACTGGATCAAGCGCTGGGACGGCCGGTTGCCCCGGTTCATCACCGGCGGGAAGAACGTTCCGTTCCTGATCAACATCAACCCGGCCACGGCCAAGTAGGCGGGGGCCTGGTTTTGACTTGACATCGGTTTCCAAATGGCTGACAAAGGGTGTCGGCCTGATCGCGGAGAGGTGACCGAGTTGGCCGAAGGTGCACGACTGGAAATCGTGTGTATGCTTACCGGCGTACCGGGGGTTCGAATCCCCCCCTCTCCGCCACCCGGGGCGGATTTTTTGGTAAGAACAAGATCCCGCCGTGAAGCACGTCATGACCCAGGCCAGGGTTGACCCATTTTCAACAAGTCAGTTCGAGGATGATTCCGCACTGAGATCGATGAGACCGGCCCGTCCCGCCTTTTCCCCGGCGATGTGACCCGCCAGGTCGAACACCGCCGCCACCTGGTCCATCAGCGCCGAGTCCGAGGTGGCCGTTGGCCCCGGATGTTCGGCCAATTCTTTTTCCGGCACCAGCACCGCTCGCGCGTCGCCGGGCAGGCCAACGGCCGAGAGCTTCTCCCGGATCGCCGCGGCCAGCTCGCCGCTCTTGGACATTCGTTGGTCCAGCCAAAAGTCGACCCGGCCCACGCCCAATCCCTTCAAGGCGGCCACGATGAGGTGCAGCGCCCGGTCCGTGGTTTGGCTCGGCCGGTAGCGGGCCGAGAGCCGGGCGATGTCCCGCACCACGCCGTCGTCGGCCAGGACCAGCGGCCGGCCCAAAAGGGCCGACTCGACGGTGATGATCACGTTGTGGGCGTCCACGGCCAATTCTCGCCCTCTGATTTTTTCGGGCGCGAGCAGTTTGGCCCGCCTTCCCCTGGCCTCGGCCGGCGCGAACACGCCGCGATGCAGGATTTCTCGAGCCTCGGCCTCGAGGTCGTAGCGGTTGCCGACCAGGGTCAGCGAGGCCCGGCGCGGATAACCGCGATCCAGCAGGTGCCGAAAGTCGGCCGCGGCCGTGACTAATTGGTCTTGACGAAACTCCATCTCTTTGACCCACAGCGTCCTTCATCAGGGAGGGTTGGTTTTTGCTAAGTTGTCAGGGCCGTCACCGTCCCGGTTTTTTATGAGTTATTTTTGCCCGGCCCGGCGCTGGGGTTCAAGCCCAAAGATTTTTTTGTCGATAATCGCCAACCCCTGGACTGCGTCTCGAAGAGGTCTATCCCAGGACCTCAGGCCCGGCCCAACAAGTCGTGGACAAGGCGGCGGCCCCGGAGTATTCTACCCGAACCGAAAAGTTTGCGGAAAGGCGACATCATCATGACGCTCAAGGTGATCGTGCTGGGCGTCCTGCAGGGACTGACCGAGTTTCTGCCGGTCAGCAGTTCGGGACATCTGGTGATCGGGCAGCATCTGCTGGGCTTTCGTCAGCCGGAGTTGATGCTCGACGTGTCGTTGCACGTCGGCACCCTGGCGGCGGTGGTGTTTTTTCTGCGCCGGGAGCTGTGGCGCATCCTGGTGCAATTGCCCTATTTGCCGCGGCTGCTGGGGCCTGCCGAGATGCGGCGACGGGTGTG
>JAHJDS010000051.1 GCA_018812395.1 Pseudomonadota bacterium | reverse complement strand
CCTGGAAGGCGGAATCGGCCGGGAAGCCGGCCACGCTCAGGATCACCGCCCGGGGCGCCTGGTGGCGGAGGGGGTGGTGCCAACGGCCGTCCTGCTCCACGAAATAGGGCTCCAGCACGGGAATGATGCGCTCCAGGAAGCGCTTCATGGTGGCGTTGACGGTGTGAATGAACAGCGGCGTGCCGTAGACGCACAGGTCGGACTCGACCCACTTGGGAAAGAGTTCCTTGGTCATGTCGTCCTGATGGAGGCACACCCCGGGCGTCTTGGTCCAGCAGGTGAAGCAGCCGATACAGGTCTTGATTTTTTTGTCCTTCAGATTGACCACCTCGACGTCGGCCCCGGCGTCGCGCATGCCCTGGACCAGATGATCGAGCATCAGCTCGGTGATGCTGCCCTGGCCGACGCGGGCGCTGGAGTTGAGAGCCAACACCTTCATGATCGTCTCCGTTGTGGCGGTGACCGAAATCAACCGACGCGTTGGTCGGCTCTACTTGTGGGCCGAAAAATCCACGCCGCGGGCCGCGCCCCGGGCCTCGTACCAGAGGTGCTGGTCAAGGGGCGGGGTGACGATCTCCGCCTCGGGCTTGCGCACCAGGCTGATGGCCTCGCCCGGACAGGTGGAGATGCACAGGCCGCAGCCGATGCACTTGTCTTTAAGCACCCGGTAGGCCTCCTCGCCCTCCTCGATGGCCGCGATCTGGCAGCGCTCGTCCAGGCAGGTCCCGCAGACGGTGCACTCCTCGGGGTCGATCTCGGCGTAATAGGTCGAGTTAACGGCGGCCGAAACGCCCAGTTCGTTGATCGAGCGGAGCACGCCGCAGCAGCAGCCGCAACAGTTGCAGATGAAGAATTGGTCGTTCTGCATATTGTAGGTCAGGTGGACCAGGGCGTTCTCCTCGGCCTGGCGGAGCACCTCGTAGGCCTGTTCCTTGGTGATGGACCGGCCCCAGGGGAAATCGTCGAACACGCCCGGCACCGGGGCGATGCCCAGACAGACCTCTTCGGGCCGGTCGCAGGGTTCGTCCAGGAGCCGTTTTTCCTTCTTGCAGACGCATGATTCGAGACCAAAGGACTGGCCCTTCTCGATGATGGCCGAGACCTGTTCGTAGGGCAGGGCCTGGTGCGCCACCGGGATGTCCTTTTCCACGGGTACGACGTGCATCAACGGGGGCTTGTTCTCGAAGAACTGCCGGCCGAAGGACTGGTAGTACTCTTCGTTCAGCTCGGCCATTTCGCGATCCATCCGGCCCACCTGGAACTCGAAGATGCCGAACACCCAGGGCAGAAGTTGGTAGATCTTCATCGGGCCCATTTCGATCCCCCTGATCTGGCCCTTGTGCGTCATCTCGTGGAGCTTCTCGGCCAGGCCCTCGAGGGGACGGCCGGTGCGGGCCGCGATCTGCTCGACCGTCTCGTAGGTCAGCCTCAGATCGGCGGTCAGGTCGGCCTCGTCGGAGGTGAAAATTTTTTGAAGCAGCTTGATCTCCACGCCGGACTCGGTCCGGGGAAAACCGTTGGGCAGGGTGTCCAATACCGTGGCCAGTTTTTCATAAGCTTGATCGGTCATTTTTCTCTCCTTTTAGACCTCTCCGCCGTGATCCGTGCCCCCCCTCAGGCCGGGGCCGGGCTGAACAGACTATTGAGTTTCATCAACAAGGTCACGTCGCCGGTGACGGTGTACTCCCCGGCCATGAAGGCCGTCTGTCCGTCCTTCTCGCCCCGGGACACGGCCAGCCAGACGTCGGCCGGTGATTTGACCGTGACGCCGGGATTCTCGGCCGGGCCGTCGTGAAAGTCGCATTTCCCGTCGGCGATGGCCAGGTGGGCCGTGAACTCCTCGTCGCCGGTGATGTCGAACTGGTACACGGCGGCCAGGTCGCCGACCGCCTGGGCGTTGAAGCCCCGGGGCATCATCTCGATCAGCTCCCGGCAGGTCTTGGCCGCAGGGGCGCCGCCGGTCGGTCGCCCTTCAGCCGGAACCGAGGTCGACTCCGCCTGGCCGGTGGGGACGACCCCCAGCCGGCGCTGGTAATACTCCGGGTACCATTTGGTCACCGGCGCCCCCAGGCCCAGGATCAGCGCCAGCGGCAAGGCCCCGTCAAAGATCGGCTCCCACACCGGCCCTTGGAGCCCGAACAGGCCCGGCACCAGGCCGGACAGGCCGCCCAGCACGAACAGGACGGCCCAGAACCAGTTCAGATGCCGGTTGATGGTCACAAAGACGTCCGTGGCCCAGACCGCCTCGGGCTGGGTCTTCTTGGCGAAATAGTAGGTGAAGTACCCCCGCCCCAGAAACGGCGGGACCACGGCGATCAGCAGCAGCGAACCGTACAGAAACACGGCCGGATAGCCGGCCACCAGCGCCGCCCCCCATCCCGGACCGGTCCACACCAGACCCGCGGCTACGCCGGTAAATATGAAAAAGCCCCAGTGGATCGGCGAGGCCAGGCGTTCCCGACGGAGAATGAGCAGGGCCAGGCCGACCGCGGCGAAGATCACCGCCCCGACGGCCCCCAGCAGGGGCCAGTCGGCCAGCCGGAGCAGCACCATGTAGAATGTGCCGCCCACAAAGGGGGCGGCGGACAGCAGTCTCATCAACATGACTCGTCCTCCTTGAGGTCCTGCATGGCCGCCACCCGGTGCTGGAACAGCCGGTCGATGATGTAGGCCCGCAGCGCCCGGGCGGAGTTGACCATCTCCATGGTGACCATCGCGTCCTGATCGTAAGGCAGATGACGGGTGATTTTATGGCGCAGGGCCATTTCGTGGTCCACGATCTTCTCGCCCAACTCGACGTAATAGGTCGCATCCTCGGGCCGGAGACCCAGGGCCTGAGTCTGGGCGTAGATTCGGCCAATGGCCACGTCCTCCGCATCGAACCGGTCCTCGGCCAGCGGCAGCAGCAGCCGGGCCGCCAGAATTTCTTCCAAGTGCTCGGGATCAAGGCCCGTCTCCTGACAAAACTCCTCCTTGTTCAGGAAACGGCTCGGCTCCGCGCCGAAGATCATGTCGTTGAGTTTGAGGTGGAGGTCCAAATCGGCCGCGGGTTTGGCGCCCTCGAAAATCCCCTTGATGTCGGCCAGGGCCAGGCGGTGGCGCTGCTGCATGTGCCGAATCAACCTGACCCGGTCCACACACTCCGGGGCGTAATAGGCCATGTTGGGGCTGGTCTTGACCGGCTCCGGCAGAATTCCCTCCCGAACGTAATGCAGAATGGTCGACTTGGGGACACCGGCCGCCTCGACCAGCTCCTTCATCCGTAGACCCGGTTTAATCGGGCTCACCCTACCCCCGGCGCGAAAATGGACGAAACCGACTTCTTCACTTGGCTGAAAGCGCCACCAGCCACTGTTTGACCCGGGCGATACCGGTCGCGTCCAGTTTCCCGGCATATTTAAACCGGATCACGCCCCGCCGGTCAATGATGATGATGTTGCTGGCGTCCTTTTTTAGACCATAAGCGGTCCGCATCCGGCCGCTCCAATCGCCGTAAATGGTCCACTTGTTTTTTTTCTCCGCCGCCCTCAGCTTGCGTCGCCAGACGCCCCGGGTCAAAAAATTGGCCGAACTGGCGTCAATGACTGAAACGATCTTGACCTTTGACCGGTCGGCCAGAGGCAGACCCCGCCACCAGGACCCGACCCGGTCCTTGAGCTTCTGGTTCCACTGATGGCTGTCACGGGACTCGTAGTAGATGAGGGCTATCCGACCCTGGAGGGCCTTGTCGGTCAGGACCTTGCCGTCGGGATTCTTGACCGTGAAGGCCGGCGCCCGGTGGCCGACCTCGCCCGCCACGATACCCGGGCTGAGAATCAGACAGACCACGACCATGATTTGGATCGCTTTGTTCATGATTCCCACCTCCCCTTGTAGACCAAAGCCGAGGACATTTGTTTGTCCTGTGGTGATCACCCTACGCTATGAAGTGTCAAGTGTCAAGGAATACTTTTCGCTTTTTTGGTCCCCGGCCCGGCTTTTTTGATTGACCGGGGCGACCGGAAACATCTATCCTGAAGTGAATATTGTGCTTTTGGACCGGACGCCAGGCCAGGGAGGGAGGACTTTTTTGAATCAGGACACTCAACTTCCGGTCAGTCAGGAGTCTCGGCCGCCCGTTGACCAGGATGTCCAGCGCCAGGTGATCGCGGATGTGGAGGCGCTCCGAGACATCTTTTCCGAGTTCGAGCAGCGGCTGTTCATCAATTACTGTCATTACCGCCGCGAGGGTCAGGACCAGGACAAGGCCGTTTTTTCTCTCCAGGAGCGGTATCACACCCTGGAGTACAACCAAATTCGGCCGACCATCGACCACATCCTGGCCGGCATCCAGGCCCACAATCCCTTTTTGTGGGATTACCTCCAGGCCAATGACTATGACCTGTCGTTTTTTCCCCGCAAGGCGTTCTGGTCGCCGGAGCACGACTCGTTCATGCGACGGTTGTGGTGGGTCTGGCTGGCCGGTTTCGGGGCCTTGCTGGTGATCGGTCTGTTCCTGGCGTTTAGTCGTTGAGACCGGAGGGCCGGACGCTCCGGGTGAGGTTAAAATCGGAGGCGAGGATATGATCAGACGGTTGGTGATGTCGGGCTTGATCGTGGGATTGATGTGGCCCGGGACGGCCCTAGCCCGCACGGCCGGCGAATGGCTGCAGCGGGGCCTGTCGGCCTACCGGGCCGGCCAGTATAACCGGGCGGTGACCTGTTTCAGCCAGGTGATCGAACTCCGGCCCCGGTTCGCCCCGGCCCACAACGACCGGGGAAGCGCCTTTCTGATGATTAAGCGCTATGACCTGGCCATCCGCGACTTCGGCCAGGCCATCCTGCTCAACCCGAAGTTCGCCGCCGCTTTTCACAACCGCGGCCTGGCCCACTCGGCCAAGGGCATGCACTGGCGGGCCATCGGCGACTACAGCCGGGCCGTGGAACTCCGGACCGACTACGCCGAGGCCCTGAACAACCGCGGCTACGCCTACGCCCGACTGAAACTCTACCGCCGGGCCAAAAAGGATTACGAAGGGGCCCTCCGGATCCGTCCGAACTTCGAGCTGGCCCGGAACAACCTGGCCCAAGTGACGGCCATCCTGAAGAAGATCCAGGCCGAGCGGACCCGACCCAAGCCCCCGCCGGCCAAGACGAGCTCCAAACCGAAGACCAAACCCGTCCCGGCCGTGGTGGCCAAAAAAACGATCAAGCCGAGTGTCTCGCCCAAACCCGTGGCCAAGCCGGTCGCCAAACCCGCCGCCCAGCCGGCCCCGGTCAAGATCACTCCGGAACCGGTCGAGTTGAGCCCGGCTGAGAGGTCCCGGTACGAGCGGAGCGTCAAACGCCTGAGTGCCAAGATCAAGAAGAACCAACGGGACGCCCAGGCCTATTACCTTCGGTGCTACGCCCGTCGCAAGCTGGGCAAGTACCGCCTAGCCGTGGCGGACTGCACCCGGGCGATCGAACTCAAGCCCAAGTGGACCCTGGCCTACGTGGGCCGGGGCGTGGTTTTTCGGAGTCTGGGCCAGTACCAGAAGGCCCTGGACGACTATGACCGGGCGGTGAAGCTCAGTCCCCGGCTGGCCCTCCCCTGGGGCGGTCGGGCCTGGCTCCACGTCACGGCCAGGGATCCCAAGTTCAAGGACCCGGGTAAAGCCCTGAGGGCGGCCCGCAAGGCGGCCCGTTATTCCGACTATCAAAACGGCAACATCCTCGACACCCTGGCCCGGGCCCTGCTCCTCAATGGACGCTACTCCCAGGCCCTGGGCTGGGCCCAGCGGGCGTTGAACCGGGATCCGAGACACAAGACCTGGCAAAAAACCCTCGAACTCATCCGCCGCGGCCAGGCCAAACACTACCGAACTCGGATCGACACGACGTCCCGGATCATCAGCGTCCGGCCCCAAAACGCCGCGGCGCTCATCGAGCGCTGTCAGTTGTTCATCAAGGTCAAAAAATTCCGGCCGGCCACGGCCGATTGCCGGCGGGCGACCAAGATCGCCCCCCAAAACGCTCTGGGCTGGCTGTTCCTGGCCGTGGCCAACCGCGAGGCCGGCCAATACGGGGACGCGGTGCGTCTCTACCGCAAAGCCCGGCAAAAGGGCGCCCCGGCGGCCATTATCAGCAACGGCCTGGCCTGGCTGTATCTGACGGCCAAGGCCAAACGGTGGCGCCATAAAAAGAAGGCCCTCAGCCTGGCCCGCCGGGCGGTCACCCTGAGCCGATATCGAAACGGCTTTTTCCTGGACACCCTGGCCCGGGCCCAGTATCAGAACGGCCTCCAGAAGAAGGCCCGAGCCAGCGCGGCCAGGGCCGTGGCCCTGGACCCGGACAACGCCACCTGGCGACAGACCCTGGACATGGTGCGCGGCCCCGGCCGGCGGTCCGGAAAGCGTCGCCGCTAGCCCGAATTATTCATGAGACTTCTACTGCGGCGTGTGCCAGTGGGCACTATGATTCGCGTCGAGCCTCTGCCCAAGTTTGGCCGTCGTGCCCGCGAATGTTATTCGTCTTAGCCGCGCGGCTCGTTTCGCCATTTCCGTACTCGACATCGTGGCCCGAAAAACCTCCGCGCCGAAATGCCTCCAACTTCGCCTCTCGCTCGGGATATCAACACCTCGTCACTAACCCTCATGAATAATCCGGGCCCGCCCCCACAAAAAATCCCCGGGGGGCACGCCTCCCGGGGTCTCGGATGACCCGGTTTTTGGTCCCGGCCGAATTACCTCTCGGACCTGAGCTTGTTGGTCGGGTCGCCCTCGGCCACCATCTCCCCCAAAATCTCGACCTCGGCCGGGCCGGGCAGGATGCCCTCCAGGCTGCCCCGGGCGACCACGACACCGTCCTGGTTGACGTAGGTCGCCTCGGCCCGGGCCCGGTTCGTGGGATCGATGTCCTTGATGACGATGGTGCAGGTGATGGTGTCGCCGAAGTAGACCGGCCGGACGAACCTAAAATCCATCCTCGAGGCCAGCCAGGCCACCTGGCCGCCCATCTCGCAGATCATGCCGGCCACCAGCAGGCCGTGGCAAATCAGCCCCGGCAGCCCCTTGGCCTCGGTGAACCGGCGGTCATAGTGGACCGGATTGTAGTCCCGGGTCACGTCCCCGAAGGCCTCGGAGTCCTCACGAGTGAAGGTGCGTGAGTAGGTGAAGGTGGCGCCCGGCGCGAACCCCCGGGCCGCCTGGCGGCGCCACCTGGAAATCTCTCCTCCCGGGCCGGTCTTCTCCGGCGTCCGACCCGTCAACCCCACGCCCTGACGGCCGTCGGATTCGGCCCGTGGTGTCGTCCGGCCCATGAGTCAGGTAAGCTGCCGCACGGCCTTGAGCACCGCGGCGTAGTCCGGCTCGATGGTGATCTCCTTGACCAACTCCTTGAACCGGATGACGCCGTCCCGGTCAACCACGAACACGGCCCGGGCTAGGAGTCTCAGGTCCTTGATCAGCACGCCGTATTTGGTGCCGAACTGGGCGTCGAGGTAGTCGGACAGGGTGATGACCCGTTTGACCCCCGCCGCGGCGCACCACCGTTTCTGGGCAAAGGGCAGATCCATGCTGATGGTCAGGATGACCACGTCGTCGCCCAGGGAGGCGGCCTCCTGGTTGAACTTCCGGGTTTCCATGTCACAGACCGGCGTGTCCAACGAGGGCACCGACGAGATGACGACCACACTGTCGAGAAAAGAGGAGCACTCCACCGGCTGCATGTCATTACCGGTGACGGTGAAATCAGGCGCCTTATGATCGACCTCGACTTGCTCCCCCACCAACGTCACCGGTGACCCCTGGAAGGTGACCAGTCCTTCGAACTCGGCCATGGCATACTCCTCGCTGCTTGTTTGGGTCAGTGGCCGGGCGCCAACGGACTCGGCGTCGTCCCTGGGACGGTCCGACCAACGTCCGAGTCGACCTCATTGGACACGACCCCGCCCGCTTTCCGCCTCGGAGCCTCTCTCTCAAAATACGTTGTCGATCATATTATCAAAACAAGTCGGTCTTGACCACCCCCAAGTGCCAGACCCGGCCGGCCCCCTTAAGCCCGACCCGGCCGCCGGTCCCGAGAGGTGTCGGGCAGACCGAAAAGGGGCCGGGGGTAGGGATCGAAAAATGACTGGCCCAACAGGTAGTCATTATCGAACCGGGTGGCCAGGGAGCGCATCACCTCCACCGGCGCGCTCAGGGGGAGACGGCCGGCCCGGTACTGCTCCAGGTTGTTCAGAAACAGTCCCTTTTCGCCGGCGGACAGCTCCCTCTTGAAATAGCCCAAACCGTGCATCAGGACGTTGATGTTCGAGGTGTACCGGGGCGTCCGGGCCAGGGCCCGCCTCAGATGGGCCTCGTAGTCGCCTTGCACCTCGGCCCACGGTCGCTTGGCCGGGTTGGCCGTGATCCGGCCCAGGGCCCGCAGTTCTTTCTGGTTGTAGGCCATCAGCAGCCACTTGTGCCGGGCCTGAAACGCCACCAGGGCGCCCATCCGGCCCGCGGCCTTGACCCGGCCGAAGTCGGCCAGGGTGAATAATCGTTTGAGGAAATGATCGCGGATGACGAAGTTGGTCAGCCGGGCCTCGTCCTCCAGGGGGGTATCCGGCCGGGTCTCGGCCACGGCCCGGCCGAAAAAGCCGGCCCCCTTGTCCACGACCGACGACTTGGCCTGGGGGCCGTAGATCTTTACGTCCTTGAAGCCGCAACTAGGCGAGCGGCTCTTGAGGATGAATCCGTCCGCCTCGCCCGTCGCCGCCAGCCAGGACTTGGCGAACCGGGTTATCTGCGACGTGACTTCGCGGCCGGTGGCCGGTTGGAACAGGCGAAGGGCGCCCTGGTCCCGGATGACGCGAATCGGGTTGCGGGGCACGCCCAGTCCGATCTCCATCTCCGGACAGATCGGCACGAAGTCCACCAGAGGACGGAGGGCGTCGACGACCTGGCTGTGGACGATGGCCCCGTCGTAGCGGCATCTGTCAAAGCCCAGGCAGCGGCTGATCACCACCCGGGGTCTGACGAAGCCGGCCATAAATGCTTCTCCAACGAAAAATCCGGGTTAGGTCCGCTGCGCCCGAAGATGATCCGAGGCCGCCGGGATCGAGCCATATGACAACCGGAAAGACCACCCGGACGACCTCTTTGGTCGGGCGATGCCTTTTGTCTTCCATCATTCGAGGGTAAAATAGCAGGTAACCTCTACCGGAGCAATCATCGCATGTTTTCAGTCGAAGTAAAACGGGATTCCGACAAGCCGGTCCTGGTCGCGGGATCGACCGGATACGTCGGCGGACGGCTGGTCCCCCGCCTGCTGGAGGCCGGCCACCGGGTCCGGGCCCTGGGCCGGTCCCTGGACAAACTCCGCTGCCGGCCGTGGGCCTCGGACCCCAACGTCGAACTGGCCCGGGGCGACGTCCTGGACCAGGATTCCCTTGAGAGTGCGGCGGCCGGCTGTCGGGCGGTGTTCTATCTGGTGCACTCCATGAAGGCGGCCAAGAAGGGTTACGCCGCGGCCGACCGGCAAGCGGCCCAGAACATGGTCACCGCCGCTGCGGCCGGCGGGGTGGAGCGGATCATCTACCTGGGGGGCCTGGGCGACGAGACGGACTCCCTGAGCGACCACCTCCGGTCCCGGGCCGAGGTGGGGCGGATCCTGACCTCGGGTCCGGTGCCGACGACCTACCTCCGGGCGGCGATGATCCTGGGGGCCGGCAGCGCCTCGTTCGAGTTGCTGCGGTATCTGGCCGATCGCCTGCCGATGATGATCACCCCCCGGTGGGTCCGGACCAGGGTCCAGCCCATCGCCATCGCCAACGTCCTGGGCTATCTGATCGGCTGTCTCGAAAACGAGGCCACGACCGGCCGGACCCTGGACATCGGCGGACCGGACGTGGTCAGCTACGCCGAGCTGTTCCAGATGTACGCCCGACTGGCCGGGCTCCGCCGTCGATGGATCATCCCGGTGCCCTTTTTCAGCCCGCGGCTGAGTTCCTACTGGATCCATCTGGTGACGCCCCTGCCGGCCTCCATGGCCCGTCCCCTGGCCGAAGGGCTGCGCAACACGGTCGTTGTCGGTGACGACGCCGTCACCCGCCTGGTGCCGCAAAAACTGATCGGCTGCCAAGAGGCCATTTCCCGCGCCCTGGAGCGCGTCCGGCAGCAGTCGGTCGAGACCTGCTGGATGGACGCCGGGCGCCTGATGCCCCCCGAATGGCCCTATTGCGACGACGCCCCGTATTCCGGCGGCACGGTCTACGAGACCGGCTGGCGGGTCCGGCTCCAGGCCGAGGCCGAGGACGTCTGGGCGGTCCTCACCCGCCTGGGCGGCCGCCACGGCTGGCACAGCACCCAGGCGTGGTGGCGCCTGCGGGGCATGGCCGACCGTCTGGTCGGCGGCGTCGGCCTGCGCCGGGGCCGGCGCGACCAAAACGAAGTGCTGGTCGGCGACGCCGTCGATTTCTGGCGGGTCCTGCGCCT
>JAHJDS010000510.1 GCA_018812395.1 Pseudomonadota bacterium | reverse complement strand
CTCAGTGGTAGAGTGCAACCTTGCCAAGGTTGAAGTCGCGGGTTCAACTCCCGTTTCCCGCTCCAAAAAGGCGGCATAGCCAAGTGGCTAAGGCAGCGGTCTGCAAAACCGTTATTCACCGGTTCGAATCCGGTTGCCGCCTCCATTCCCGAGGGGGCGTGCTTTTTGGGGGCATGCTTTTGTGGGGGGCGCGTTACTGGGGGGCGTGCTTTTAGGGGGGGCCGTGGGCCTCTTTTTTTTTGGGGGTCATCCTGTCAGCGAGGGCCGCGGGGCCTCTTTTTTTTTAATTCGTTCGCCTGTAGCTCGACCCGCAGGCCCGGCAGAATTTTCGGACCAATTCCTCGTCCACTGTTTTAGAGATATCCATCATTGTGTCAAAGGCGTCATACCACTCCAGGATGACCCGGTTATCCTGGTAGACATGCAGGTGGATGCCCATTTCCGGATACGAGTGGCGCCGGGCCAGATCGGCCAGCCCTTTCAGATTGTCGGGACTACACTCGACGTGAAAAAACGTGGGGCGAGGCCAGATGGTCCCGGCCTGAACCCGGGTCTTCTGGGCCGCGGCCCTGTCTG
The DNA here is from genome assembly GCA_018812395.1 of Pseudomonadota bacterium. GTDB lineage: Bacteria > Desulfobacterota > Desulfarculia > Desulfarculales > JAHJDS01 > JAHJDS01. The sequence continues at coordinate 2,115 of JAHJDS010000510.1, read as the reverse complement.
TCAGGAACCGCCGGACCGCCTGACCCATGGGATCTTGCACGGCCAGGACCGCGTCGGGCGGGGCCAGCGTGCCCAGGGCCTCGAAAAAAGCGGCCGGGTCCGGGGGACAGGTGACCTCCCAACCGACGTCGTCCCCGAGCGACAGGCCGGCCCTGTCTTGTTTGGGCATGATCCCCAACAGGCGCGTTAGAAAGCCCACGGCTCCCGTCCGAGTTGCGGTTCGACCCACGCCCCGGCCGCCGGTCCACGTACCAAGTCGGTCCGTGGCCGAATCAGCCCGCTTTTTTGGCCTCCTCGCGCTGGCGCAGGTCCTTGCGCATGATCTTGCCGGTGGCGGTCATGGGCAGGTTTTCGACGAACTCCAAGGCCCGGGGGTATTCGTGGGCGGCCAGGCGCGACTTGACGAAGTTCTTGATATCCTCTTCCAACTGGGGCGTGGCCTCGGTGTCCGGTTTGAGGACCAAAAAGGCCTTGACGATGGTGCCGCGCATCTCGTCCGGGGCGCCGATCACCCCGGCCATGGCCACGGCGGGGTGTTTGGTCAGGCAGTCCTCGATCTCGGCCGGTCCGATGCGGTAGCCGGCCGAGGTGATCAGGTCGTCGCTCCGGCCTCTGAACCAAAAATAGCCGTCCTCGTCCTTGATGGCCATGTCCCCGGTCAGGGCCCAGTCGCCCCGGAATTTTTCGTGCGTGGCGTCCGGGTTTTGCCAGTATTCCAGGAACATCACCGGATCGGGGCTCTTGACGGCCACCTCGCCGACCTGGCCGGGCGGTACCGGGTTCCCCTCGTCGTCGACCACCTCGACCACGTGGCCGGGCACGGCCAGGCCCATGGAGCCGGGCCGGATCTCCATCACCTCGGAGCAGTTGGCCACGATCAGATTGGCCTCGGTCTGGCCGTAGAATTCGTTGACCGTCAGCCCCAGCACCTCCCGGCCCCAGTCCAGCAGGCCCTCGCCCAGGGTCTCGCCGCCGCTGCCCACCGAGCGCAGGGCGAAGTCGTGGCGTTGGCGCGGGTCAGGGACCTGGCGCATCATCTTCAGGGCCGTGGGCGGCAGGAACGAGTTTTTTACTCTGAACTCGGCGATCATGGCAAAGGCCTGCTCCGGATCGAATTTTTTCGCCCGAAAGGCCAGGACCGGCACCCCGTGGTGCCAGGACGGCAGCAGGACATCCAGCAGGCCGCCGGCCCAGGCCCAGTCGGCCGGGGTCCAGAACAGGTCGTCGGGCTGGGGAAAGAAGTTGTGGGGGAATTCGACCCCGGGCATGTGGCCCAGGAGGACCCGGTGCGGGTGCAGGGCCCCCTTGGGCGGGCCGGTGGTGCCGGAGGTGTAGATAATCATGGCCGGGTCTTCGGCGGACGTGTCCGCGGGGGTCAACTCGTCGGAGGCCTGGTCCAAAATACCCCAGAAGTCCAGCACTCCGGCCGCCCGGCCGCCGCCGGCCTGGACCACCAGCTCCAAGTCGGGCAGCTCCTCTTTAATGGCCATCACCTTGTCCAGGTTGGCCCCGTCGGTGATTATTCCCTTGGCCCGGCAGTTGGCCAGCCGGTACTGGAGGGCGTCGGGTCCGAACAACGTGAACAGCGGCACCGCCACGGCCCCCAGCTTGTACAGGGCCACGTGGGCCAGGCCGGTCTCCGGACACTGGGGCAGCATGATCCCCACCCGGTCGCCGCGCCCCACGCCTCGGGCCGCCAGGGCGTTGGCCAGGCGATTGGACAGCCGCTTCAGGTCGTCAAAGGTGTATCGGTCCACCTGCCCGTTTTCCTGACGATAGATCAGGGCCGGTCGGCCGCTCCCGTCGGCCCACTTGTCGCAGACGTCAACGCCGATGTTGTATTGCAGGGGAATATTCCAGGTAAAGGAGTCGTACACCGCTCGATATGATTCGCCTTTGATCAGCATGGCCCGGGTCCCCCCTTATCGCCGGCTTCTTGATGAAAAATGTTCGGGTCGCGGCCGACACCGGCGACCGCGATCACTTACCACCTCATCGGCGTGATTCCACTCTAATGAGAGGGGAAGGGCCGGTCAAGGACATATCCCGGCTGCCGCCGGCCGGGTGCGTCCTTGGCCGGGCGGGATCAATCGCGCCGCCGGAGGCGGAATAAGG
>JAHJDS010000509.1 GCA_018812395.1 Pseudomonadota bacterium | reverse complement strand
TCAACCGGGTCGCCTATACCGGTGAAAGGATCATCCTTCACCGCCGGGACAAGAACGTGGCCGCCCTGATCTCCATGGAGGACCTGGAGCTTCTGCGCCGCCTCGAGGACTTGGTTGACAACGAGGCCGCCGATGCCGCCCTGCGGGAGCCCGGGAAGTCCATTCCCTGGGAGAAGGCCAAGTCCGATCTCGGCCTGTCCTAAATGGAATATCGCATTGAATTGAGGCCGGCCGCCTTCCGGGAATTGGCCAAGCTCGAGGTCGACGTCAAGAAGCGAATCGCGGCCAAGATAGAATCACTGTCGAAGACCCCTCGCCCCAGAGGGGTCGAAAAACTCCAGGGCCAGAAGAACCGTTACCGGATCCGGACCGGCGACTACCGGATCATTTACGAGGTCCATGATGACATCCTGCTGGTCCTGGTGGTCAGGATCGGCCACAGGCAGGATGTTTATAAAAAGGCCGGACGGTGACCGGTCTGTTGGTGCAAGTGTTGGTTGACCAACGTTTATCTATCCGGGCCGCTCCGGCGGCCGGCGACTCGGAGACCGGGGCGGCCGGCCAGTCACGGTGTAGACCAGGTACCAGGACAGGAACCACCTGATCTCTCGCTCGGGATCGATCCGGTGATCATCCCAAAATGTGCTCCGGGGCTTGTTATGCCGCTCCTGGTGATGCACAGGGCAGAGCGGCAAGGCATCGTAGTCACTCCCCTTGAGACCCTTGCCGCCGTTGTTATCGTGGTGGGCCACGGATGGACCCTGGGCGCCGCCGCAGACCAGGCACGGCTGCTTCCGGATGTAGGCCAGGTAGGCCGGATCACGAAACGGTTCGCTACGGGCCATGCCTGACCTCAAAAAAAATGCCCCGGCCGGCCGGAGGGACCCAACCGACCGGGGCCGGCGGCGGACGAAAAAAAGCCCCCGGGGTGATGCTTCCCCGGGGGCGCTCTCCTGCGGGCCCGGTGCGGTACTTCCGCTCTGACCGGACCCCTTGCTTTGGGGTATCGAGGGTTAGTCCATGCTGCTCTCCGAAAAAGAATTAGCGGCTCTTCTCCCGAGCCGCGCCCAATGATAATTCATCTTCACCACCCGCCCGACCAAAAGTCAAGCCAACCATGCGGGCCAATAGAGGTCATTGCGCCCCGTTACGGGTCATTGCGCCACAATACGGGCCAATGCGCCACCTCTCATTTACAAACCGGGTTGGCAGACCTTAGCTCCAGGATGAAGACCGCTCCTGCAACAAACATGGTCTGCTATGCGGATGAACGGCGAATGTGTTGGTTTGGCCGTCGACCTAGGAGTCTCAAGCGATTGGGCCACTATCTTGGCTTGTCGAAAGCAGGCCGGGGTCAATAGATAGAGGGATCTCATCCCTCCACCAGCCGGCCTCGGCGGGGAGTGTGGCTCAATGGCAAATAGCTTCGCAATTAACGCTGGAGGAGCTCGTGCAGATATGATCTGCCGAGCTTGACTCAGGCTGGAGTGGGTCTGGTCATACTTGGCTGGCCGGCCCAACAGGGCGGTACTGGTGGTAAGGCCAGAATGTGGGAAAGTAGGCCTTCGTATCGAAGATGCATTTTTTTAATAGTGATGGTGGAATACTTGGGTTTGATGGGGTATATTAACCCAGGCAGAGCAAGTTTTTTCACTGTGGAGGGACATACTATGCGGCGCATCTTATGGGACAGCCTGCGTATCAGAGTGGTTCTCCTCGTTTTTATTTCCGTTTGCCCGGCCATTGGAATAATTCTCAGCCTAGGTATTGATCAGCACCGTCAGGTCCGCTTGAGAGTGCAAAGCCTGGCCTTGGCGTCGGCCCGCAACATATCCGAGCTTCATGCTGGTAACCTACGGCAGTGGAGGCAGATACTTCTGGCCCTCGCCACGACTGACCCGGTCCGACAGCGGGACGCCGCGGCCTGCGCGGCGCTCTTTTCCAGAATGATGAAAGGAGCAGAGGGTGCCACCGCCATTATCGCCGTCAACCCGGATGGAAGTCTGTTCGCCAGCAGTCTGCCCACAAAGAAAAAGAGCAACTTCTCCGACCGAACGTGGTTCCAGCAGGCCATCAAAACCAGACGATTCATAATCAGTAGATACTACATCGGCCGTGTTTCCGGCAAGCCCCTGATCCTCCTCGCCTATCCCGTGATCGGGGAGGCGAACCGTCTGGTGCTGGTCCTGGCCGTCGGTCTTGACCTGGGTTGGCTGCGGGAACAGGCGCAAGAAAGGCGCCTGCCGCCGGGCGCCAGCCTGAAAATCATCGACCACAACGGCCTGATACTGGCCCGCTATCCCCGGGTTCAGGGACTGGTCGGCACTGTCCAGGCGGAGTCGGACCTGATCAAGTACATTTTGACCAAACATGAAGGAGCGGCCGAATTTCGGGGCCTGGGGGGGACGGTACGCCTGTACGGATTCGCTGCCGTCTGGGTTGGTTCCAACCCGATTTACGTGTGCGTCGGCGTACCCAAAAGGCTGGCCCTGGCCGGGGCGCAAAGGCACCTGATTGTCTATCTCGCATTATTCGGGCTGGTCTTGGTGTTGGCCTTGTTGGCCGCCTGGTTTGGAGGAAGCATCGCCTTTATTCGCCCGGTCAATCGACTGCTCGAGGGCGCAAATCGCCTATCCGCAGGAGATCTGGACTATCGGGCCGGACCGCCATACGGGGCGGGGGAACTGGGGCGATTGACCCGGACCTTTGACCAGATGGCCGAGAAGCTGCAACTGCGCCAGAGCGAACGCGACCTGGGTGAAGAGGAACTGCGCCAGAGCGAGGCACGTTTCCGGGCCGTTTTTGAATCAACAGAGGACAATATCATCGTCTTGGACAAGGACCAGAACATTCTTTTCGCCAACCAGGCCGCCCTTGATTTTACCGGACTCACGCGCGACCGGACGGTCGGAAAGAATATCCGCGACAGCTTCGGACACCTTCCCGAGTTCCTACAGCTTTGGTCCACCAGGATCAACCAGGTCTTGGAGAAGGGTGAAACGCTGAGCTTCGAGGACACGACGTCCATGGAGGACGAGATCAGATATGGCGAAAGTTCATCGTTTCCGATTAAGGATGATACGGGCAACATCTTTGCCGTGGGCATAATCTACCGCGACACCACCGAACGCCGAAACCTCGAGGATCAGTTCAATCAAGCTCAGAAAATGGAGGCGGTGGGGCAACTGGCAGGCGGAGTGGCCCATGATTTCAACAACCTGCTGACGATCATCATCGGCTACAGCGAGATGGCCCTGGATGCGCTGCCCTCTGACAGCCCCCTGAACAAGACCATCAACGAGGTGAAGACAGCCGGGCGGCGAGCGGCGGACTTGACCCGCCAACTATTGGCCTTCAGCCGACGGCAGGTCCTGGAACCCAGACCTCTGGACCTGGGGGCGGTCCTGGCCAACCTCGAGAAGATGCTCCGGCGGCTGATCGGCGAAGATTTCGACCTGGTCACTCATTCGGAGCCCGACCTGGGAACCGTCCTGGCCGACCCGGGACAGATCGAGCAGGTCATCATGAACCTGGCGATCAACGCCCGGGACGCCATGCCGGCCGGGGGCAAACTGACCATCGAGACCCTGAACGTCGACCTCGACGAGAGTTACTGCCGCGTTCACGCTGAGGCCAAGCCCGGTCCTCACGTCATGCTGGCCGTCAGCGACACCGGGGTCGGCATGGACAAGGAGGTGCGGTCCCAGATTTTCGAGCCCTTCTTCACCACCAAGGAAAAAAGCAAGGGCACCGGGCTGGGCCTGTCCACGGTCTACGGCATCGTTAAACAAAGCGGGGGGCACATCTTTGTCTACAGCGAGCCCGGACGAGGCACTACCTTCAAGATTTACCTCCCTCGGGTTGATGAGGTGGCCGCGTCATTTAAGAGAGACCGGGAGACGGCAGTCGTCCGCGGGGGAACCGAGACCATCCTGGTCGTCGAAGACGAGGAAAAGGTCCGGCAATTCGTCTCCGGGGTGCTCAGGGAAAAGGGATATCACGTGTTGGAGGCGGCCGATGGCGAGGAGGCTCTGGCGATCGCTGAAGGTCTCGAGGGGCGGATAGATCTGTTGCTGACCGATGTGGTCATGCCCGGCCTGAGCGGACGCCAGTTGGCCGAGCGGATGACAGACGTTTATCCGAGGATCAAGGTTCTCTACGCCTCCGGCTACACGAACAACGCCATCGCCCACCACGGCATTTTAGAGCCCGGGATCCATTTCATCGCCAAGCCCCTGGCCCCGAACTCGCTGACGCTTAAGGTAAGGGAGGTCTTGGACGCAAAGGATTAAGGACTACCAGATGTTGAGGCGACTTCTCTCCTCCGAAAATTGAGGATATTGCCCACATACCTCGGTGGATCTCGACCCAGACGAGAGTAGAGCTATCTCTCATCTTGACAGTCCGAGACACTCAGCGGAGTCTTTGTGGTGCCACATTGGGCAAGCCAGCCCTAACGCCTACTTGAGGCGCGTCTGTAGCCAGGCATCACAATCGGACTTGCTGCTAACCCATCGCTTCCCGACTCGCGTCGCTTTCAGCCGGCCGGCCTTGATCTCCGGCCGAAGGACCTTCCTGCTGAGCCCCGTGTACGCCTCGATCTCATCCCACCCCGACAGAAACGACTCCCTCTCCATCACGATCCGCTTTTTCCTCGGCATTTCTTCTTGACTCCGTTTTTCGGTCCCGTTAACCTCCTGTTAAGCGTTGGGTGTTTTCGGGGTTCTCGGGCCCGGTTGTTGCCGCAGCCGGGCCCAAGGCTTTTTCAGGCCGCCTCTTCAGCCGGCTGCTCCCGGAACGCCTCGACCATCTCCCGGGGCACCTTGCCGGCCAGGTCGAACCTGGACTCCAGGAAGGCCTTGATCAGGTCACCCTTTTTCATCTTGGTCTGGTCGGGCAGCTTCTGTTCCGTTTGCCAGACCTGGAAGTCCTGGGACTCCCACAGGCCAATCTCGTTGCCCAGGGCGACCAGGTCATCTTTGGTGAACTTCTTCAAGTAGTCTTCATTGATGGTCCAGACCTGGGCCGGATCGATGTCCAGGGTCCGGGCCACGAAATACAGCAACGACAAACGGCGGGGCTGACCGTAGGACGGCTCCACCTCGGACACCACCGGGGCCATCATCCGCGTCCAGGCCTCCTGAAAAGCGTCTTCCCCGGCTTCAATCACCGGATAATACACCTTGTCCCGGTAATACCTCAGGTCGTCATCTTTGGACGCTCCGAGGGCCTGGACGAATTCCTGCACCACCTCATGGCCGTCCACCCGAGAGCGATGCTCGGTAGGCCAGGCCGAAGCTAGGGCGGCCACGGCCAGTCTTAGCTTGATTTCGGGAGAGGCCTCGACCACCCGCCTGGCCACGGCCTCGCGGCAAATGCGTTCCAGTTCCAGCAGGCCGGCGTTGAGCCTGCGATTGCCTCTGGCACCACCCGAATCACCGTCCCCACCGCCAGCCGGGCGCGGGGCCCGATCGTGCTTGGCGTGGCATTCCTGGTCGCCGATGCAATACAAGGAAAACGATTTCCCATAGTAGGCGGCCTGCCGCTGGCCATAGAGGTCGACCAAAATAACCAGCTTGTCGCACTCCCGGCAGGCCTTGGGGGCCGACTCGGCCCGGTGGAAGGCGTGCTTGTTCTCCCACGAGAAGCCCTCATCAAGCCTGACCGACCTCGCCCCGGATCGCCCGATGAGTTTATTCTCGTTCTCCTTGATCCAGGCCAGCAGCTTTTTCCGGTAGCATTTCGGGTTGAGGCAGTGGCGGCCCTTCTGTTGTTCGGCCAGATCCTCGGGCGCCAGAAGCGTCTTCTGGACCTGGCTGTTGGCCGAGCAGGTGTTGCACTCGGCCGTCTTGAACGGGGCCTTGTCCAAATGAGGCGACAGGGCGGCCACCCGCCGGCGTAGGTCGCCCACGCTCTGTCCGTATCTCAGAACCTCCTTGGCCAGTTCGTTGCGGGTCTTGTCGTCCCGCACCCGGGCCAGTTGGACCAAGTGACCGAATTGGAATTCGCCCTTGCCCCAGGCCTTGAGCATCACCTCGGGCAACTCCAGGACGGCCACCCGCCGGCCGATGTACTGGGCCGAGACGTTGATCTTCTCGGCCAGGTCGGCTACCTCGAGGCGGCCCTGATCCAGGATGACCTTGAAGCCACGGGCCTCCTCGAGGGGGTTGAGGTCCTGGCGCTGCAGGTTTTCGATGATCTGGATCTCCAGGACGTCCTCGTCGGTCAGGGCCCGGACCATGCAGGGCACCACCTCGAGCCCGGCCGCCTTGGCCGCCCGGAAGCGGCGCTCGCCGGCGACGATCTCGAAGCCCTCCCCGTTGGGCCTGACCACCAGCGGCTGAAGAACGCCGTGAACCTTGACGCTGGCCGTGAGTTCGTCCATCTCCGGCCCGTCGAATCTCTTGCGCGGGTTCGTCTTGCTGGGGCTCAGTTTGTCGGGCGGGATCCACTCGAATCCGGGCTCCCGGGCCTCGATTTTTTGGGCCGCCTCAGTCATGGTGTGTCCCTCCTTAAAGCGGCTCCCGGTCCTTGTGCTCGCGGACCAGGATCATTTCCTCGGGCGTCAGCCGAGCCTTGATCCGCCTGACGCATTGGTTGTACGCGACGATCGCCCGCTCGATCCGGTCCGGCTCGATCACCTCCCCGCCGCCAAGCTCACGGCAAACGGCCTTGACGTCCGCTTGGGCCAGGCCGTCCACCCGGTCCAGAAACGCCTGGGCGATTTCCTTGGTCTTGTCCTTGACGTGGGCGTGCAGCCGATCCAGCGTGTCACGTGGAACGTGACGCAGTTCGTCAAAGGTGAATTCAAGCTGCTCGACATAGGTCCGGTGGATGCGTATCAACTGCCGGGCCCGGGTGTCGGTGATGTTGATCTCGGGAGAGGCCAGGAACTCCCGCCACGTCTCGGCCCGGCCCTCCCAGAAGCGGTTGTCCTGAGTCTCGACCAGCAGGGCCCCGAGTTCGAGATCCCGGTCGCGCCGGTCCGAGGTCAGCCGTTGAAGGGCCTCGTAGACCTGCTGTCCCCGATCCTCTGTCGGTTGACCAACGCTCATGCCGCCATCTCCTGCAGTCTGCCCCAGCGCCGCCAATTCCGCCGCCACTCACGCGGAAGGTCGTCGATCCAGGCCTCGACCCAGGGGATAAGGGTCTGCAACCGCTGGCCGGGGACCCGGCGCATCGGGTAGCGCCGTGTCAAGAACCCCAGGGTTCGGGCGTCCACCCCGAGGTAGGTCCGGACCTCGGCCTGGCCGTCGAGCAGCTGGTCGGCCCGGATCACCCCGGCCTGAAGCATGGCCCGGGCCAGGCGGATCTCGACGTCGGCCAGCCACTGGGCCCGCTCGACGGCCAGCCGCCGGGTCGTCCCCCCCGGGCCGGCGTAGATCTCGAACAGGAGCCGTAACTCGTCTTGATTGAGCAGAGGGCGGTGACGACGGCCCTGGCCGTCCACCCAGGGGGCGGTCCGGAGCAGCCGTCCGATCACGCCGACCAGTAGCAGGGCGTCATGAAAGGGCGAGGGATTGGGCGTCCACTTGGCGTGGGCGTCCTCTTTGGGCTCGAGCGGCAGGGCCCGGGCGTCCCCGGCGGCCATCCGCTCGAAGTAGAAGACCAGGGCCGCGGCCACGGAGTTGAGTCTGATCATGACGTCTGCCCTCCCTTTCTTTGTACTCGGCGCAACCGGGCCTTGGCATTACGTAGCTCGCGCCTGACCTCAACCAAATCCTTCTGGAGTCGCTTAAATTCGTTCTCCGCCCTTTGGAGGTTGACCCAGTAGGGGTGGTGCTTATTGACCAGCTCGATCAGGACCTGCATGGGGTCCAAAAAGAGTCCGCACTTCAGGCACCGCACCGTGCGGAGCCTGGGGTCCAACTCAGCAGGCAGATGCTCGCAGTCGTCATAGCTACGCCGTTTCACCCGGAGCTTGGGCTTTTTCTCCGGAACCAGCCTGACGACCTTGTTGTCGCTCGCGCTCTCGGTCCGTGGTGTCTCGCCACCGCTCATGGAGTCACCTTCTTGAACTCGATCACCCAGACCCAGGGATTGGCGGCCCACTGCAGGTCCGGGCGTCTGGCATACAGACCGTCCCAAAAGGATTTCCAGATACGAGTCCTGGCAGGATGACTATTCTCTAGCGCATCATCTCGGGGTAGATCCTGTCGAACTTCAGGAGCGTAGAATTGCCAAAGACCTTCCGCTACTACCTCGTCCACGGTGATATCTTGAACCCGCTGCGGCCAGACCCGGACCACCTTGAGCGTGATCCGGCTGGCCCACCGGGGCATGTGGATCGAAGGGCGCTTGTTCCACCAATAGGGCCCTTTGTGAGCGCTGTAGTTCGGAGCTTCGTCCGTGGCAGGGTATTGCAGGCGGTCCGTGGGCCATCCATCCGGCCATGTGTCCCGGTCCATCTTAACGCGGCCGCCGCAGCCATCGATGGCCCACGTCTCCCGGACCCACAGCCGGTCGCCGGGCCGACAGCGGGGGTAGACCCGGTGGACCGTGCCGTCCATGAAGCCCTCGGCGTCGCCCCGGTGCGCCACCTTGAGGTAATGGCTCTCGCCCATGTTGTCGGGCCAGGCCCGGTCAAAGTCGAGGTCGGCCCAGGCTACCCCTTCTGTCCCTATCACGCTGTTGCGCCGGGTCACCGGCCGCCTGGTCTGCGTCTTGCGGCCTTCCAGGGTGGCCCTGACCATGGGAGCTTGAAACAGGGTCGGGTGTTCTTTGGGGCCCGGATTAGTCATTGGGCCGCCTCGCTCAACTCGGAATGGTGGCCATGGCCCAGGTGGTCCAGGGCGGCCTCATAGGCCGATCTGTACCCCTGTCCGATCCTGAAATAGAGCGCCCATTGCATTTTCTGGGGTAGGGCCCGGTAGCAGTACCAGCAAAACGACCTCATGGGCTGTTTCTTACCGCCACAGGCGCACCGCCGGCTTTTCAGTTGGTCGAGGTAATACTGGACTAGTTTTTGACTCATGATCGCTTCTCGTTCCTGGCCTGATCCCGGGCCACGGTCAGGCGCTTGAACGCCTCGGGGTCGCCGCCATGGTCGGGATGAGTTGTCCTGGCCTGGCGGCGATAGGCGGCCTCAATCTCCGCCAGGGAGTCATGGCGGCTGACGCCCAGGACCTCCCACCACGGTTTTTGGCTCGGGTCCGGCAGGGCCTTGTAGCCCTTGAAGGCCTGCTCGAGCGTCCCCACGCCCCACCGCTCTTGTCCGCGGATCGCCTCGACGTGCTTGCGAATAGCCTGGGTGTTGTCCTGCACCCGGTCCCATTTGTCACAGGCCAGGACGTGGGGCGTGCCGTTCAGTTCGAAGTAGACGGCCACGGCCGGATCATCCGGCTCCCGCCGGCTGGCGTAGGGCAAGCCGTCCAGCCTGAGTCCAACGTTGGTGGACAGGGTGACGTACCTGGCTCCGAGAAGTCGGAGTTCGTCCAGCAGGCCATCCCGGGCCCGGGAAAAAGGGGTAGCGAACTGACTCCGCCGGCGCCGGTTCGCCGGCGTCCGGGGCCAACCCTGGGGCCAGTGCAGGGGAAAAGCGTCAGGCATGGTCCGGGTACTCCTCGGCCAGGTCATCGAACAGGACCGGGATCCGGCTGAAAAGCGCTCCCAGGAGCGGGATCATCACCTCGCGCATCTGGGGGTGGGCCGCCTTGGAACACCGGAGCGAGAAGACGTGGCGCCACTCCCGGACGTTGGCCGTCATGACGACCTCGGTCTTGAGAGAATTGGGCAGGACCGACCGGGCCTGCTGGGGGGACCAGCCGGCCTGGAGCAGGTCCAGGTACATGGTTTCGGCCTGACGCATGAAATTGACCCACTCGAACTCGATATCCGTTTCGCCCAGGTCGGGGTCCGGGTAATTGCCCGGCTCGACGTTCACCCACGGCGGAATGACGAAGGTCACCCCGCCGGCGTAGTTGCAGTACCGGGTGGACTCCTGGGAGAAGGCGGCCAGACGGTGGCGGACGAGTTCGTGGGAGACGCCGCGGTCGATGATGAACCGGACGGTGATCATCGAGTGCTCGATGACCGAGTGGTGGCCGCTCTTGAGGATCTTCCGGACGAACTCCCGGGCCGAGTCGGGCGTGATCTTGGACTCGGACTTGTAACAGGTCCGCCCGGCCCGCTCGATCAGTCCCAGGACCTCATCACCGGGATCGCAACGCTCGACGTTGAACGACGGTTTGACGAGGATCATGTTTGCTCCCTTTGTTGGTCGGGGAGGGCGGATTTGAACCGCCGACTCCGTGCCCCCAAAGCACGCGCGCTCCCAGGCTGCGCTACTCCCCGATTTCTCCCTGGCCTCGGCCGCGGCCGGCCGTCACTCACCCCTCTTCATAAAATCAACAAGCTCATCG
>JAHJDS010000508.1 GCA_018812395.1 Pseudomonadota bacterium | reverse complement strand
GCCTGCCGGTGGTCACCACCCAGGCCAACGGCGCGGCCGATTTTATCGTGGACGGGGAAGGCGGCTTCCTGGTATCACGGGCCGACGACGTAACGGGCCTGGCCGGGGCCATGGACCGGGCCCTGGAACTGGGGCCGGTCCAGGTGGCCGTGCCCACCCTGGACGAGCACCTGGACCGCCTGACCACGGTCCTGAGGGAAGCGAGCCATGATTAATCACGGGCCGGACAAGGCGAATGGCGATGGGCCGGAGCCCCCTGATTTCCGCCGCCTGCTGGCCGTGTCGACCACGGCCGTGGGCGACACGCTCCTGTCCACCCCGGCCCTGCGGCTCCTGCGTCGCTCGTTTCCCGAGGCCGAACTGGACCTCCTGGTCCACGGCCGCTGTCAGGATCTCTTGGCCCTCAACCCCAATTTTGACCGGCTGTTCACCTTTCGCAACAATTCCCTGGCCCGGGGCTGGCTGGCCATGCGGCTGGGCCGCGTCCCGTATGACCGGGTCCTGATCTTTCACGCCAACGAATCGATCAAGAAACTCCTGAAAAAACTGACCTACGCCGAGGCCCTCAACGTCCAGGACTGGGACGACGAGGCCTTGCTGCTGCGATCGATTCCGGTGGGCTATGAGATTCACACCATTGTTCGGCGGCAGGTCATGGTGGGGTCCCTGGGCGGTCCCGGGATCGACGCCGGGGTCCACATGGACCTGGTCTTGGGCGCGGCCGATCTTCGCCGGGCCGAGGATTTTCTGGTCCAGTCCGGCCTTGAAAACGAAAAATTCGCCTGCCTGCATCCGGGTGCGGCCGATCCCTACAAGTGCTGGCCGGCCGAACGCTTCGGGGTCGTCGCCGCCCACCTGAGGGACCAATACGCCTTACGGGTGGTTGTCACCGGCGTGGCGGTCGAGACGGCCATCTTCGAGTCCGTCAAACAGGCGGCCGGGGAGGGCGGCGGCCGGAATTCGGACCTGGTCTGGGCGGCCGATCTGCCGCTCCGGACCCTGGCCGCGGTCCTCAAACGGGCCGAGATCCTCGTGACCAACGACACCGGACCGCTGCACCTGGCCCTGACCCAGGGCACGCCCAGCGTGTCGCTGTTCGTGCCCACGGACGCGGCGACCATCGGTCCGTTCCAGGCCGGGTCCGATCACGTGGCCCTTCAAAAATCACGGCCGTGCGAGCCTTGCGACACCAAGAGGTGCCGGCGGCTCGACTGCATGGACCTGATCTCGGTGGACGAAGTCATCGCCGAGATCGACCGCCTGCCGGCCGGCAAAGGTGGGGCGGCATGAGGATCGCCTATCCCTTTGGCGAGCACCTGGATTACGACCGGGCCCGGTTCTTCCAGACGGCCCGCACGGTCAGCGGCCTGGCCCAGGCCGGCTGCCGAGTGGACTTCATCGTCGGCCGGACGAAAGGCCTCGAAATGCGCCTCGAGGAGTTGGGCCTGGAAGGGGACCCCAACCTGAAGGTGATCCCCGTGGCCATGCGCCAGCCGGGCCCCGGAGACGTGTTTCGAATCAGCGCCAACAAGGTCTTTTTCCGGGCGACACTTAAAGTTATACTAAAGGCTCAGGTTGACCTGGTATTTAGTCGTCACCCCAAGCTTTCAGATTATTTGATAAAAAAAGGCCTCGGACGGCGGCTGGTTCATGAAATACATGAGATTGCCTGGCGCATGGCCAAGCACACCGGCTCCCCGGAAAAACACTGGCGACGACTCAAGGACAGGGAAGTACGGGTCGCCCGCGCGGCGGCCGGACTGGTCTGCACCTCTCCCGGGCTGGCCGATTTCGTGAAACACGAACTCGCCCCCGGGGCCGAGGTGCTGGTCGCCCCCAATCCAATGGCCCCCGGCTTTTTTGTCGAGCGCCAGGAGGCGGCGGGCCCGCCCCGGGTGATTTACGTCGGACAATTCTTCCCCTGGAAAGGGCTCGATCTCCTGATCGAGGCCTTCGGTGGAGTCCGCGAGGCCAGGCTGATCGTCTTGGGGGGGGAGGCCGGGACCGACGATTGGCAACGCATCGAGGACCTCATCCGGAAGTTGAACCTCGAGGCTCGGGTGGAGCTTCACGGTTTTGTGCCCCAATCTGAAGTGATCGACGAGGTCTCCCGGGCCACGGTGGCGGTGGTGCCCGCCCCGGGTCAGGACGAGATGAGCCGAGAATTCACTTCACCTCTCAAACTGTTCGAGTATCTAGCCGCGGGCGCGCCGGTAGTGGCGGCCGACGTTCCGTCGATCAATCAACTACTTGGCCACAAAGCTCAAGCCTTGCTTGTACCCCCGGACGATCCCCTGGCCCTGGCCCGGGGAATTAACCGATTACTTGAAGACCAAGACTTGGCCAGTCGCCTGGGGGAGGCCGGGCGGAACTGGGCCCGGGCTCACACCCCGCTCGAACGCGGCCGAAACCTCAAGCTGTTTTTCAGCCGTCTGCTTGGGGAGTGAACCTCATGGGAAACTTGAAGATCGCCCTCTATAATCTGACGACCACCATCAAGACCGGCGGGGTCGAGACCGTGTACTGGGCCGTGGCCCGGGAGTTCTGCCGCCTGGGTTTCCAGGTCGTGGTCATGGGCGGTGATGGCGAAGTTGAAGCGCCGTTCGAGGCCGAGAACCTGGAAGTCAGGTGCTATCCGTTCAAGCCCCGGCAGGATTTCCTCGACCTGGGCACTCGCTATCGCAAGTGGCGGGAGCGGATGAGCTTCGCCCGACAGACCCGGGCCGATTTGGAAAAACTCGGTTTTGACGTAATCCTGATCGGCAAGCCTTACGACCTGGGACCGGCCCTGCGCGGCGGCCATGGGGTCGGGGCCAGGGTGGCCTTTATGAGCGGCGGCCTGGAATTCATTCCGGGCTACGGCCGGCTGGTTAGGCGGCTGGACTATTTCTGCGCGGTGAGCGACTACATCGCCCGCAAGATCGAGGACCACTGTGGGGTCAGACCCGAGACCAATTACAACGGCGTGGACGTGGACCGATACCAGCCCCGGCCGCCGGACGAAGAAATGGCCGCCCGGCTGGGGGTCGGTCGGGACGAAAAAGTGATCGTCACCGCCTGCCGCCTCATCGGCTGGAAGGGGGTGGCTTACGGCCTCGAGGCCGCGGCCAGGCTCAAGGCCGGGCGAACATACAAATACTTCATCGCCGGGGAGGGGCCTGAGTCCGAGTCCCTCCGGAAACTGGCCCGTGACCTGGGGGTGAGCGACGTGGTCACCTTCCTGGGCCGGCTGGCCCCGGCCGAGTTGGCCCGGCTGTACTCGCTGGCCGACGTGGGCGTCTTCCCGTCAGTGGCCGACGAGGCCTTTGGGATCTCGTGCGCCGAGGCCATGGCCGCCGAGGTGCCGGTGGTCACGACGAATGTGGGCGGCATCCCCGAGGTCCTGGGCGACGGGGCAGGGGGCCTGTTGGTGGGGCCCCGGGACGCGGCGGCCCTGGCCGAGGCCGTCGGCCGGCTGCTGGAAGACCGGGACCTGGCCCGTAACTTGGCCCTCAAAGGACGACAGAGGGTAATCGATAACTTCACCTGGCCGCGATGGGCCGACCAGTTTCTGAGAGGCATCGGGGAGGCATGATGAATTACCTGGACCTGATCGTCGAGCCTGACGGGGAACTTCTAAACGTGACCCTGAACCGGCCCGAGGACCTCAATACCTTGTCCAGGCGGGCGATGATCGAACTGGAGGACCTGGCCTTGAGCCTCCGGCGCGACCCTGGCGTCCGGGTGGTGGTGCTGACCGGGGCCTCGGGGACGTTCAGCGCCGGGCTGGACCTCAAGGACCCGAAGATCGCGGCCCTGGCGTCCGCGCCCGTGGCCGAGCGGCGTCGGCTGGCCCTGCTGGGCCAACGACTGTGTCAGGCCTGGGAGGACGTGGAGCAGATCACCATCGCCGCGATCGAGGGTTTCTGCGTCGGCGGGGCGGTGTCCCTGGTGATATCCTGTGACTTCCGGATCATGGGGCGATCCGGATTCATGCGCGTGCCCGAGATCGACCTGGGCCTGAATTACAGTTGGGGTTCGATCCCCCGACTGCTTCACCTGATCGGACCGGCCAGGACCAAACAGATGGTCCTGCTGGCCGAAAGGGTGCCCGCTCAAACCTGTCTGGACTGGGGGCTGGCCGAGGAGGTGGTCGCCGATGGATCGGCCGTGGACACCGCGTTGGTCATGGCCCACAAAATATTGGCCAAACCTCCGCTCCCGGTGGCCATGACCAAGCGGGCCGTCAACCGGCTGTCCGCGGCGCTCGACCGGACCGGAAGTCACATGGATGCCGATCAGTTCGTCTTGACCACGTATACCGAGGATCACCTTAAAGGAGTAGCCGCCTTTTTCGACAAAAAAGCGGCCGGCCCCGACCCGAAACGCTGACCCCGGTCAAGCGGGGACGACCTGGGCCCCCCTTTTTTTATTGATAAACCGGAAGATGTTGTTGAAGTATGGTTTCAGGTCCACCCGGCGCCGACGCCCGAACTCCGGAACTTGATGACATGCCGGCCGCCCTGCTTAAATTCATCGGCAACCTGGTTATCCTGGGCCGTGTGCGCGACGACCCCGGACCAGTGGACTGGTCCCGGGTAAAATCGGTACTCGTGGTCCGTAGCGACAACATCGGTGACGTGGTCCTGTCCACGCCGTGCCTGGAGGCCTTGCGCCGGGCCTTGCCCCAGGCCAAGATCGGGGTCATGGTCTGCGGGTTGACCGCCGACGTGGTCCGGTACAATCCGTTCGTGGACCGGGTCCACGTCTACCACAAGGCCAAGCACGGGTTCTACCGCCGCAAGCTCCGGGCGCTCTGGGAGCAATACCGGGTCATGCGCCGGGTGAGGCGGGAGAGATACGACCTGGCCTTGGGGCTCCGGGCCGTGTTCTCGGCCTCCCAGGGCTGGCTGGTCTACCACTCCCGGGCCAGGTGGCGCCTGGGTCGGCAGGCCCCGCCCGGCCACCGACACTTGGGATTCCTCTACAACCTGACCCTGCCCGAGGACGTGTCGCTCCGCCACGAGGTCCGGCGCTCCCTGGACGTGCTCCGGTTCGTCGGCCTTGACACCGACCGGGAAAGACTGTATTTGTCGGTTCCAGAGCCGATCAGGGCCGAGGTGGATGCTTTCCTGGCCGGTCTGGGGACCGCCCGGGACCGGAAGCGGCTGGTGGGCCTCAACATCAGCCGCTGGGCCTACCGGGCCGATCGGACCTGGCCGGATGACAATTACGCCGCTTTGATCCAGAGCCTCATGTCCGACGATCGCTTTGGGCTGGTCGTCAGCCACGCCCCGGCCGACGAGACCTGGGTCGAGACAATCCTGGAGAGTCTGGCGGAGCGGCCGCCCAGGTTTAGTTCCCCGGAGCTGATTCGTTTTGCCGCCCTGTGTCAGGCCTGCGACCTGGTCATAACCCCGGAAGGCGGACCGATGCACGTCGCCGCCGCCGTGGGCGCGCCGCTGGTCGTCCTGTGGGGCCGAAACCTGGTCAGCCAGTGGGGACCCTGGGGCGTGGACCACGAGATCGTGGGTTCGCCCGACGAGGTGGGTTCCGAGGTGGGCGAGGTCGGCGTGGCCGAGGTGTTGCGGGCCGTGGACCGATTGGAGGCCAGGCGGTGAAAATCAGGAAGTACGATCGCCAGGAACTGCTGCCGGCCTTGGACTTCTTTCCCGAGGCCCGGGTGCTGGTCGTGGGCGATGTGATGATGGACCAGTTCATCTGGGGCCGGGTCGGGCGCATCTCGCCCGAGGCGCCGGTGCCGGTGGTGGACGTGGACCGCGAGGAGTTCCTGCTGGGCGGCGCGGCCAACGTGGTCCGCAACATCGCCAGCCTGGGCGGCGGCTGCGACCTGGTGGGCGTGGTCGGCGACGACCAAATGGGCCGCCGGGTGATCCGGGACGTGGCCGAGCTGGGCGGCGACGCCGCCGGCCT
>JAHJDS010000507.1 GCA_018812395.1 Pseudomonadota bacterium | reverse complement strand
GGCGGCCGGCCGCCCCCTGACCCGGATTATTCATCGGGTCCGCTGCGAGGCGGACCAGCTCCCTCAAATCGGCACTCAAAACAACCAGGCCCTCGTCTTGACGCGGGTGGGCCCGGTCAATCAGCCGTTGCCAAGTCGACCCGGGGCGGGTATGTTGTCGGCTCCGGCCCCGGCGGGCCGGATCGTGTTCAGGCGATGCAATCGACATTCCGGAAAGACGGCCGTGATCGAGTTGTTTCCCGACATATTTTACGTCCCCGGGGAGAATAACTCCTCGTTTCCCTATTGCGCCTGTCTCTACCTCAGGGGCCGGCGCCAACGGGTGTTGATCGACGCCGGGATGGGGAGCGGCCGCCTGGCGCCCCTCAAAAGGCAGGGTATCGACGCGCTCCTGCTGACTCACAGCCACGTCGACCACCATCTGACTAAAAGGGACCTCCCGGGCGTGCCGATCTGGTGTCACCAAACCGAGGCGCCGTTCATGGGGGATCAGGCCCTTTACCTGGAGGCCACCGGCATCGCCCGCAGCGGTTTCGACGTCTTCGAGCGGCTGTTCTCCATCGACGATTTGTTCGACGTCGCCGTCAGCCGGACCCTGATTGACGGGGATACCATTGACCTGGGCGGCCTGACCCTGGTGGCGATCCATACGCCGGGACACACCCCGGGACACCTGGCCTTTTTCATCCCCGAGTACAAACTCCTCTTTGCCGGCGACATCGATCTGACCCCCTTTGGCCCGTTTTACGGCCACGACTTCGCCGACATCGAGGCGTTCATCGCCTCCATCCGGAAGCTCAAGGCTCTGGGGGCCCGGGTGGTGGCCACCGGACACGGCGGGCCGTTCACCGACGAGATCGGCCGGCGTTTCGACGACTACGAACGGGTAATTTATGAGCGGGACGCCCGGCTTCTGGCGCACTTGAGCCGTCCCCACCGCCTCGAGGATTTGGAAGGGCGAAACCTGATTTATCCGGTCTATCCCGACCCGGCGCCCCTGATTAGGTGGTTCGAGCTGGTCACCATCCACAAACACCTGGACCGCTTGGAGCGCCGGGGGAAGGTCCGCCGCGAGGGGTCGGGGTGGGTCCGGAGCTGAGGGACCCGGCCAACCGGTTATCGATCGGTTAACTTACAGCCGCTGGATCAAGTAGATATGTGTCGGCAGTTTACTCTGTTGTTGTATCTCGAAAAACGTTGGCAGCAGGTCGGGCCGTTTATGGCTGGTGATCAAGGGCGAAAAATAAATCGATCCCCGGCCGCGAAATTCATCGGGTACGCCGCCAAGTAATTCGGCCACGGATTGATTGTGGTCGGCCGAAAGATCCTCGCCCAAAAGGAAATTGGCCGTGATTTCGATATTCGGGTAATCACGATTTATTTCCAGTATTTTTTGAAAGGCAGACAAGACCCGCGGGACATCCAGCGGCTTTTTGATGCCGGCCAGGGTGGCGGGGTCAACCGATTCCAGCCCGATGTTGACGTATGTATGAGAGGCCAACTGATTGAGCTCATCGAACACCTTGTCCCCGGCTTGGAGCAGGGAATCCACGCTGCCAAACAGCAAGAGCACGGGGTCTTTCATCTCAAAGACCGCCAACGCCTCGGCGGCGGCCAGGCAGATCAGTTCATCACCCGCCCCCAGGCCATCGTGATTGGCCAAAAACAAGGCCTTGTAGTTGGCCAGGTTGAGGCCATACAGGGCCTTTAGTTGTTGAATCTGCCCGATGATGTTGTCCCGGGTCCGAGGTTGAAACCTGTGGTCCGACTTGACGCAGCAGAAACCACAGTGATAACGGCATCCATCGGCGATGGTGAGCGGGATGACATCGTAGTCGACATGGCGGGCATCAGGGGGGAGCACCGACACCCGTCCGCCGATGATCGAATGCAGCCTTTTTGACTTGTTGTGCAGGGCGGTCTCGTCGTTGCCGGCGACCAGGTCCAGGAAGTCCTTGATTTTGGGGGGGACGCCATCGGGTTGCATCTGGTGAAGGTCGGCGTACAGTTGGGACCAGGCCGCAAATGACTTCATGATGTCGGCGTCGGTAAAGGGGTTGAATTCCCAGATCGAGTTGCTGGGATAGGGCAGGCAGGGCAGATAATATTCCCCCAGCCACGACAATATTTTCCGGCCGATGGTGCCCACGGAATAAAACACCCAATCATTGCCATCGGTCCGTTTTAAAAACTCCGAAGGGTGGGTCCAGTTGATGGTCAGGCCGCGGATGGATTTGATTTCACCGTTTAAATTGAACTGGAATTCGTATTCCGGCGTCTTGATCTCGGCGTATTTCCCGAATCGAATCGGATGGCTGGCCTTGACGAAACTGGTGGCGCCCTGCTTGTTGATCTGGATGGCCAGGTTGTTCAGGCGGCAGGAGTCCATGGTCCTCGTCGATCCTTGAAAACCATATTTAAAGGAACGCCGCCAACAGGCCGGGGTGGCGATTCCAAGGGGCATCATATCCTTGGCGAGACTTCACGGCAACAGTAAAAATATTGCAGACGATTAAACGAGACGGACTATATAAACCGCGGTTCTGGCCTACCAACTCGGCGGGTGGTTGACCCAGACCACCACCGCCTCCTCGTCGCCGGCGTTGCAAAACCGGTGGTCCTTGGTGGACTGGAAATAGAAGCTGTCCCCCTGGTTGACCTTGTAGGTGACGCCCTCGACGGTCAGGTCCAGGGCGCCCGACAAAACCAGCCCGAACTCCTCGCCGGAGTGCCGGTAATCGCCCACCGAGCCGCCGCCGGGTTCGACGATGGCCAGACGGGCGTCCATGGCCTTGGTCGGGTTCTGGGGCGCCAGGATCTCGATCTTGAGCCGCGAGCCGGGAAAGGCCACCCGGGGTCGCTCGACCCGCCTGAGGACCACCTTCGGCCGGCGGGGCTCCTGGAACAGGTCGATGATCGTCGAGCCCAGTCCCTCGGCGATCTGCTTGAGTCGGGACACGGAGGGGTTGAGCTTTTCGTTTTCGACCATGGACAGGTAGGAGGCCGAGCAGCCGACCGTGTCGGCCAGTTTTTTGAGTGACAGCCCCCGGGATTTGCGGAGGGCGCGCAGTTTTTGTCCCAGTTGGTCCATGGTCTTTGCCCGTCAAAAATTTCAGGATATTGAACCCAAGCATATTTTTTATGAGCCGTCTTGTCAAGGACCACCTCCGGCCTCGCCGGGGCATTGATGGGCGACCAAGGTCTCATTGCCTCCTAATTATTTGATTTATATGTTGTTTTGGCCGATGGCCAAGAGGGGCCCCACCGGATCAAACCTCGAAACAGACACCGGACCGGGCGGCCCGTGGGCTCAACTTTCGTTCACTGAAATTGAACTCTTGACAAATATTCAGGATTTTTCTAAACATTATTAAGTGGGCGGCGGCGGGCATCCACCCGCGGTAAGCCTGGGGGGGTATTTACCCAGCGCCAAAAGTCAACTTCACCGGGCATCCCGGACGTTGGGCCCCGGACGGGGAAAGTCAGCGTCTCTGGGTCCACCCCGGCGGATTCGCTCGGTGATCCGTCTCCGCCCCAGGGCGGTGGACTGTTTTTATGGCCAACCAACACAGGAGGGCTCCCATGGGCGACAAGGGAATTACCAGACGAGACTTCGTGAAGGCCGGCGCGGTCACCAGCGCCGCCGCCGGCCTGGGGGTGGGCGCGCTCAAGCCAACCGGCTTGTGGGCCGCCACGGCCAAGGTCAAGGGACCGGTCAAGGTCGGCTATCAGGCCATCAATTCCGGGACCCTGGCCGGCTACGGCGAGTTCCACAAGATGGGTGTGGTCATGGCCGCCGAGGAGATCAACAAAATGGGCGGCATCGCCGGGGCCAAGCTGGAGGTCAATTTCAGGGACTCGACCCTCAAGAAGCCCCAGGCCATCAAGAACGCCCGCTACTTTGTCGACAGCTGGGGCGCCGACTTCCTGGGCGGGGTGGACTCCTCGGGACAGGCCCTGGCCTTGGCGCCGGTGATGAAGCGGCTGGGCAAGCCGATCATGATCACCCACGCCGCCACCGAGAAGCTGACCGAGATCGAGGTCTTCCAGAAGGGCATCAAGGAAATCTTCCGGATCTGCACCCCCACCTACCAGGACGGCAACGCCGCCGCCTTCGTGGCCAAGAATTTGCCGGCCAAATCCTGGGCGACCATCAGCCCCAAGTACGAGTACGGCTACACCTGCTGGCGGATGTTCAAGCGCACCCTGGGCAAGCTCAAACCCGGCACCAAGTTCACCGCCGAGTCCTGGGCCCCGTTCGGGACCACCGACTTTAGGTCCCACATCAACAAGATCCTGGACGCCAAGCCCGACGGACTGTACTCGACCGAGTGGGCCGGCGAGCTGATCACCTTTGTCAAGCAGGCCAAGCAGGCCGGGCTGTTCAAGAAGATCAAGCACGTCATGTTCCCCGTGGGCGCGGCCATGGACGTTCTCGAGGGCCTGGGCAAGGACCTGCCGGACAACATCTGGATCTCGGGCCGCTACTTCTTCATGTACCCCGACAACAAGCGGAACAATGACTGGGTGGCCCGCTTCGTGAAAAGGTGGAAGCACTACCCGGCCTACGTGTCCGAGACCGGCTACTCGGCCATGTACGCCTTCAAGAAGGCCGTCGAGGCCTGCGGCAGCAAGGACGCGGGGAAGGTCATCAAGGCCCTCGAGGGCATGACCCTGGACAGCCCGGCCGGCAAGCGGGTCTTCAGGAAGGCGGACCACCAGGCCATGTACGACGTGCCCTGGGGCCTGACCAAGGCCAGTTCCAAGTATCCCTTCAAGATCATGGGCAAGCAGGTCGTCATCCCGGCCAAGGCCTGCTTCAACCGGCCGCCGTTCAAGGGCGCGGGCAGCTTCCCGCCTTTCAAGGCCTGATTATCAACGACGCCATCCCCGGCCGCCGCGAGGTCCGCGGCGGCCGGGGATGTTCAGGCCCCATCCGGGGCCGCCGCTGGTGAATAAGGAAGAACCAATGACGGGCGCTGACCGGGACCGGGCCTTGAGAGGCATGGTGCCTTTGGTTATCGTGACTTTGGTGGTGCTGGCGGCGGTCCTGGCCGATTTGATGAGGACCGGGGCGGTCAACTTGCAATCCCCGGTCCACGTCTGCCTGGACGGTCTGGCCAAGGGGATGTTCATCTGGCTGGTGGCCAGCGGGCTGACCCTGATCTTCGGTGTGTTGGGCGTGCTCAACTTCGCCCACGGCGCCTTTTACATGCTGGGCGCCTATTGTTGCTTCACGTTCATCGGCCTGCTTTTTAAAAATTTCTGGCTGGGCCTGATCGTCGGCCCCCTGGTGGTCTGCGCCGCCGGGTTCGTGGTCGAGCGGTTCTTCCTGCGCTACGTCTACCACCTGGAACTGCCCTATCAGTTGCTGCTGACCTTCGCCTTTGTGTTGATCATCGACAACCTGGTCAAGATCGCCTGGGGGGCCGGGACGATCCCGTCGCCCAAGGTGGCCGGCCTGGCCGGGTCGTGGACCATCTTGGGCCGGGGCTTTCCGATCTACAGCCTGTTCATCATCGTCGTCGGTCCCCTGGTGGCCCTGGGGTTGTGGCTGATGCTGGAGCGGACGTGGGCCGGCCGGATCATCCGGGCCGCCGCCTCGGACCGGGAGATGGCCTCGGCCCTGGGGGTCAAGGTGCCGGCCTTGTTCACGGCCGTGTTCGTCTTCGGCACCTGGCTGGGGGCGATGGGCGGCGGCCTGGCCGTGCCCTACATCGGGCTGTTGACCCCGGGCATGGGCGACACGATCATCATCGAGGCCTTTGTGGTGGCGGTCATCGGCGGTCTGGGCAGCCTCAAAGGGGCCTTTTTGGGGGCCCTGATCATCGGGCTGTTGTCCGCCGCCGGGACGAGGTACTTTCCGGCCTTTGACATGTTTTTGATCTTCATCCTGATGGCCCTGATTCTACTCTGGAGGCCCCAGGGACTGTTCGGGGAGGCGTCGTAGATGGAACGCTGGCAAACCTGGGCGGTGGTCGGTCTCCTGGCGGCCTTGCTGGTGGCCATCGGACTGTTCGCCGGCCGCTTCGTGCACTATCTGACCATCCGGGTGATGCTCCTGGCCATCTTCGCCCTGGGCTACAATCTGCTGCTGGGCCGGACCGGTTTGCTGTCCTTCGGCCACGGGGCCTTCTACGCCGCCGGGGCCTACGGCCTGGGTCTCTTGCAGAAGTATCAGATCACCACCGATCCCGTCCTGGGCATCCTGGGGGGGCTGGCCCTGGCGGCGCTGCTGGCGGTGATCATCGGCTTCTTTTGCGTCCGCCACACGGCCATCTACTTCGCCATGCTGACCCTGGCCTTCGGGATGATGGTCTTTTCGTTGATCTGGAACCTCAGGTTCACCATTCCCGGCGGGCAGGTCGTCGGCGGAGACGACGGCCTGGTGGGCATCGCCCGGGAGCCGATCAATTTGCTGCTGTTCCAGTTGCCCATCGCCAAGGACCACCAGTTCTATTTCCTGGTCCTTTTCTGCTTCGCCCTGACCGTCCTGGTCATCCACCGCATCCGGTCGTCGTCGTTCGGCCTGGTTTTGGCCGGGATCAGGGAAAACGAACAGCGGACCAAGTTCGCCGGGGCGTCGGTCACCCACTACCGCCTGGCGGTCTTTGTCATCTCGGCCCTGTTCGCCGCCTTGGCCGGATCGCTGGGGGCGCTGCTCGAGAGCAACACCGACGTCCACGGCGCCCACTGGAGCCATTCGGCCGAACCGGTTTTGGTCTCGCTGATCGGCGGGCTCCAGACCTTCACCGGTCCCCTGGCCGGCAGCGTGGTGTTCGTCGTCCTGCGGGAGATCATCGAACGCTTCACCGAACAGTGGATGCTCGGCTTCGGGATCATCCTCCTGGTGGTGATCATGGGCTTCCGCGGGGGGCTGATGGGCGGGATCGAGAAGTATCTGGCCCGACGCCATTCCGAAAAGGCCGGGGGAGGCCCCTCATGAGCGGGCCGCTTCTTAAAACCGATTCTCTGTCCAAGGCCTTCGGCAAGGTGGTCTGCGCCCGGGAGCTGGACCTGGCCTTCCAGGCCGGGGTCCTGACCTCGATCATCGGCCCCAACGGGGCGGGCAAGTCCACCCTGATCAACGTCATCACCGGCTCCCTGACCGCCGACAACGGCCGGATTTATTTTTTGGGCAAGGACATCACCCGGCTGCCCATCCACCGCCGGGTCAAGCAGGGGTTGTGCCGCTCCTTTCAGGTGGTCAACGTCTTTCCCCATCTGAGCGTCTTTGAGAACGTCGGCATCCCGATCCTGACCGTCCTGCGTCGGGGTCACCGCTTTTGGCGCCCCCTGGCCAAAGAGGCCCGCGTCCACGAGGAGGTGATGGCCCTGTTGGAGCGGGTGGGCCTGGCCAACGAGGCCCGGCGGCTGGCCACGGAACTGTCCCATGGCGATCAGCGCCTGTTGGAGGTGGCCATCGCCCTGGCCGCCCGGCCCAAGCTCTTGTTTCTGGACGAGCCCACGGCGGGCATGAACCCGGTCGAGCGGGGCCAGATCATGGAGGACATCCGGCGGCTCAATGACGAGGGTTCGACCACCTTCGTCATCGTCGAGCACGACATGGACGTGGTCTTCTCGCTGTCCGACCGGATCCTGGTCCTGCACCGGGGAGAGATCATCTGCGACGGCGACCCGGCCCGGGTCAGCGGCGACGCCCTGGTCCGGGAGTGCTACCTGGGCGAGGAGGTGGCCTGATGCTCCTCGACCTGGCCGAGGTCAACACCTATTACGGCACCTCCCACATCCTCCAGGACGTCACCCTGGAGGTGGACCGGGGCGAGGTGGTGGCCCTGCTGGGCCGCAACGGGGTGGGCAAGACCACGACTCTGAGGTCGATCATGGGCCTCACCCCGCCGGCCTCGGGGACCATCGGCTTTGACGGGCGACCGACCCAGGGGCTCAAGGCCTTCGCCCTGGCCCGCCTCGGCCTGGCCTACATGCCCGACGACCTGCGCATCTTTACCGACTTGACCTGCAGGGAAAACCTCGAGATCGCCCGCCGGCTGTCCCGGCGGTCGGGATACTGGACTCTGGAGCGGGTCGAGGAACTCTTTCCGGTGCTCCGCGAGCGCCGCCGCCAAAAGGGACTCAACATGTCCGGCGGCGAAAAGAAGATGCTCAGCCTGGGCCGGGCCCTGATGGCCAACCCGGAGCTGATCCTGCTCGACGAACCCTCCGAGGGCCTGGCGCCGCTCATCGTCCTGGCCCTGGCCGAGGCCATCGACACCATCCGGGAGCACGACATCACCATCTTGTTGGCCGACCAGAACCTCAAGTTCTGCCGCAAGGTCTGCGACCGGGGCTACATCATGGAAAAGGGCCGGATCGTCTTCGGCGACACCATGGAGGGCATCTGGACCAACGAGGAGATCGTCAAGAAATATCTGGCCGTCTAGGCCGGATTAAATGACCCGGTGTCAATCATGGGTTTGGAACTGTTCGATCTGAGCGGCAAGGTGGCCCTGGTCACCGGGTCGACCCGCGGGCTGGGCGAGGTGGCGGCCCACGCCCTGGCCGAGGCCGGGGCCGACGTGGCCGTCTGCGGCCGCAGCGCCGAGGACCTGGCCCGGGTCTCTCGAGATATCCGCGGCCTGGGGCGGCGGTCCGAGGGTTTTTCGCTCGATGTCCTGTCCCGAAAGGACGTCCTAGCCGGTGTTAAAAAAATTCTGGACCACTTCGGGCAAATCGACATCCTGGTCAACAACGCCGGGGTCAACCACCGGGTGCCGGTCCTCGAGTACGAGGAGGATAAGTGGGACTGGGTGATCGACACCAACCTCAAGGGATACTACCTGGTCGCCCAGGCCGTCGTCCCCCAGATGATCGAGCGGGGCTACGGCAAGGTGATCAACGTCAGCTCGATTTTGGGCGGCGTGGGCCTCCCGAACATGCTGGCCTACGCCAGCGCCAAGGGCGGCGTCAACCAGATGACCAAGGTCATGGCCCTGGAATGGGCCCGGCAGGGCGTCCGGGTCAACGCCATCGGCCCGACCTACTTCGAGACCGAGCTGGTGGCCCAGATCCGGAACGACCCCGAGCGGTTCAACTTCATCAACGAGCGGACCCCCATGGGCCGCTGGGGCCAGCCCGAGGAACTCAAAGGGCTGGTCACCTTCCTGGCGGCGCCGGCCTCGGACTTCATCACCGGCCAGGTCATCTACATCGACGGCGGCTGGACCGTCTGGTAGGGGTCCCGGCAGTCCGTCGCCGCGCCGGACTCTTTTCGGCCCGCCCCGCGAGAGAAGACGATGCTCGTCCATGAAATCCTGGAAAACACGGCCGCCCGCCTGCCGGACAAGCCGGCGCTCGTCGAGGGCGAGGCGACCCTGACCTACGCCGAGACCAGGACCCGGGTCCGGGCCCTGGCCGCCCGCCTCCAGGAAATGGGGGTCGGACCCGGCGACCGGGTGGCCCTGCTCTTTCCCAACTGCCTCGAGTTCTGCCTGGCCTACTTCGCCGCGCTCACGATCGGGGCGGTGGTCGTGCCCCTCAACAACCGGCTGGCCCCCCGGGAGTTCGAGTACATCGTCAACGACTGCGGGGCCGAGACCCTGATCCTGGGCCATCAGTTCTGGGAGACCTGGCTGGCCTTCAAAGACGGGCTGCACGAGACCCCGCGCCTGATCTACGCCGGGGACGAGCCGAAACCGGGCGCTGATATTTTTTATAACCTCACCGCGCCGGGTCCCGAACCGGGCGCCGTGTCCGGCCTGGACTTGAATGCACCGGCCTGTATTATGTACACCTCGGGCACCACCGGCCTGCCCAAGGGCGCGGTCATGAGCCACGGCAACGTCTTGGCCAACGCCCGTAACTGCGGGGCCCATCTGAACTACCTCGAAAGGGACACGACCCTGATCGTGGTGCCCCTGTTCCACGTCACCGGGCTGAACTCCCAACTGGTGGCCTTCTTCTACACCGGCGGCACCTGCGCTATCATGCGGGCCTACAACACCGCCGAGATGATCCGGCTCATCGAGCGGCACCGGGTGACGGTCATGTTCAACGTGCCGACCATGTACGTGTTGATGCTGGTGAGCGAGGCCCTGGACCGGACCGATCTGTCCACGCTGCGCTTATGCGCCTACGGCGGGGCGCCCATGGACCCCGAAACCATCGTCACTCTGCAGCGGCGCCTGGGGGTGAACCTCTACAACGCCTACGGCCTGACCGAGACCAGCTCGTTGACCACCGTCCTGCCGGCCTGCGACGCGGTGCGCAAGGCGGGCAGCGTCGGCCTGCCGGTCAGCGGCGTCCGGCTCCGGGTGGTCGATGACGCCGGCCGGGACCTTCCCCCCGACTTACCCGGCGAGCTTTTAATCAAGGGGCCCAACGTGGTCAAGAGCTACTGGAACAAGTCCGAGGCCACGGCCCAAAACATCCGGGACGATTGGCTGTTTACCGGCGACGTGGCCCGGATCGACGCCGAGGGTTTTGTTTACATCGCCGATCGCAAGAAGGACATGATCGTCCGGGGCGGCGAGAACGTCTACTCGATCGAGGTCGAATCGGCCCTGGTGGCCCACCCGGCGGTCCTCGAGGCGGCGGTGGTGCCCCGGCCCCACTCGATTTTCGGCGAGGCGGTCCACGCCTTCGTGGTCCTGGCCCCCGGCCGGACGGCCGACGAGGACGACGTCATCGCCCACTGCCGAGGGCTGATCGCCGACTACAAGGCCCCGGCCTCGGTCAGCTTCGTCGACGAGCTGCCCCGCAACCCCGGGGGCAAGGTCCTCAAAAACACCCTCCGGGACATGGTCCCGCCGGGCGACCCGCCGCGGCGCTGAGCCGGGCCGGATGAAGGTCGCCCTCAAATACTGCGGCGGGTGCGATCCGGCCTTTGAGCGGGTCGAGTATTTCGAGCGGATCAGGGCGGCCGCCGGCGAGGCGATCGAGTGGGTCCGCCCCGAGGACCCGGCCCTTCGGGCCGTGCTGTTGATTTGCGGCTGCCCCCGGGCCTGTGCCGCCGGGGAATTGTCTTTCCATCGGCCGCTGGTATGCTTGGCTAGGGACGATTTGACACCAGAGGGGGTGGTCAGCCTCCTCGTTGAGAGAGGAAAGACGTGATGGACATCCAAACCAGGGAAGACTATATCCAGAGCCTCAAGGACCAGGGCCACGTGGTCTATTACGACGGCCGGCGTGTCGAGGACGTCACCGTCCACCCGGCCTTCATCCCCCACATCAACGCCGCGGCCAAGACCTACGAGATGGCGCTCAGCCCCGAGTACGAGGCCCTGGCCACGGCCGTGAGCCACCTCACCGGAGCGAAAATCTCCCGGTTCACCCACATCCATCAATCGGTCGAAGATTTAATCAAGAAGGTCCAGCTGCTCCGGGCCATCGCTCACGAGACCGGCTCGTGCTTTCAGCGCTGCGTGGGCTGGGACGCCCTCAACGCCACCTACATGACCACCTTTGACATCGACCAAAAGATGGGGACGGACTTTCACCCGCGTTTCCTGGAATACCTGAAATACGTCCAGAAGACGAACAAGATGATCGTCGGCGGGATGACCGACGTCAAGGGCGACCGGTCCAAGGCGCCCCACCAGCAGGCCGACGCCGACCTGTTCACCCGGGTCGTCGAACGCCGGGATGACGGGATCGTCATCCGGGGGGCCAAGGCCCATCAAACCGGCGGGGCCAACAGCCACGAGATCCTGATCATGCCCACCCAGTTCATGCGCCCCGAGGACGCCGACTACGCCCTGGTCTGCGCCGTGCCCCTGAGCGCCCCGGGGGTGATCCAGATCTTCGGCCGGCAGACCAACGACGACCGCAAGTTCCAGGGCCGGATCGACGTGGGCAAGCCGGACTACGGCCTGGTGGGCGGCGAGACGCTGATCGTGTTCGAGGACGTCTTCGTCCCCGCCGATCGGGTGTTCATGTGCGGCCAGACCGAGTTCAGCGGCACCCTGGTCGAGCGCTTCGCCACCCTGCACCGCCAGAACTACGGCGGGTGCAAGGGCGGGGTCAGCGACGTCATCGTCGGGGCCTGCGCCGTGGCCTGCGAGATGCAAGGCACGGCCAAGGCCTCCCACATCAAGGACAAGCTGGCCGAGATGATGCACCTGACCGAAACGATCTATTCCGGCTCGGTGTCGTGCTCGGCCATGGGCTTCGCCACGCCCAGCGGGGCCTTTTATCCCGATCCCCTGCTGGCCAACTGCACCAAGCAGAACGTCACCCGCCACGTCTACGAGATCGCCCGGCTGGCCCACGACGTGGCCGGCGGCATCCTGGCGACCATGCCCTTTGAAAACGATCTCAAGAGCCCGGAGATCGGGCCCTACGTCGAGAAGTACCTGGCCGGGGTGGAGGGGGTGTCCACCGAGAACCGGATCCGGATCCTGAGGCTGATCGAGAACATGACCGGCGGCACGGCCCTGGTCGAGTCCATGCACGGGGCCGGCTCGCCCCAGACCCAGAAGGTGATGTACGGTCGGCTGGGCAAGCTGGACATGAAAAAGAAGATGGCCAAGAAGCTGGCCGGGGTGGCGGACTGATCGCCGACCACTTGCGCACCGCCGCGGCCCAGGGCGGCAACCCGGCGGCCGGCGTGATGAAGGTCACCCGGCTGCCGGCCGACAATCCCCGGACCCTGACCCGGTCGGACGCCGAGGACATCTACCGCCGGGTTTTGTGAGGGGTTCTTCCCTGACGGACGCCGGTCTCCAGCGCTCGCCGAAAAGGGCGCCGGGTAATAAGGGATGTATAATGCCGACGATGCGCGTCAACGACATCGATCTTTACTACGAGGTCCACGGGGCCGGCGAGCCCCTGGTCCTGATCATGGGCCTGCGGCGGAACGCCCAGTGGTGGTACCGGCAGATCCCCGCCCTGTTTCGGCGCTTCCGGGTCATCGCCTTTGACAACCGCGGCGCCGGGCGCTCCGACAAGCCGGTGATGGACTATTCCATGGGCCTCTTCGCCGAGGACACCGCCGGCCTGATGCGGGCCCTCGGCCTGGACAGGGCCCACGTACTGGGCCTCTCCATGGGCGGATACATCGCCCAGGAACTGGCCATCAACCATCCCCGTCTGGTGCGGCGCCTGGTGTTGGGCTGCACCGGCCCCGGCGGCCGGCGGGCGGTGGCCATGAGTCCGGACCGCCTCGACAAGTTCAAGGCCAACGAGGGGTTGACCCCGGCCCGGATCCTGGGCAAGGACATGGACATCTATTTTTCCGACGGCTTTATCGCCAACAATCCCGCCCTGATCGAGGAGTTCGTGGACATCTCGCTCCGCCACTACCAGCCCCAAGACGCCTTTGTCCGCCAGTTCGAGGCCTGCCTGCGCCACGACACCGTGGACCGTCTGGGCTCGGTCGAG
Organism: Pseudomonadota bacterium; assembly: GCA_018812395.1. Taxonomy (GTDB): domain Bacteria; phylum Desulfobacterota; class Desulfarculia; order Desulfarculales; family JAHJDS01; genus JAHJDS01. Next base: position 11,711 of record JAHJDS010000507.1, on the reverse strand, counting down.
GCGCCCACCCTGATCATGTCCGGCGACGACGACCCCCTGGTGCCCCATCAGAATTCGCTGGCGCTCGAGGAGTTGCTGCCCCAGGCCCGACTCCGCCTGTACCCGGGCGGCCGGCACTGTTTCTTCATCGAGCGGGCCGAGGATTTCAACCGGGCCGTAATCGATTTCCTGTCGGACGGGGGCGGGCCCCGGGTCGGCGGATGAAACGTCGGAGAATCGTGTCCCGGCCCCGGAAGACCGCGTTCGGTCTCGGCGGTCCGGCAACGACAAGGGAGTGACCGACCATGAACGGTTTTTATAACCAAGTGTTGGCGATCGACGCCACCCGGCGATCGTTTGAAGTCCAGGACGTGGCCGACGAGGTCCTGCGCCGGTCGCTGGGGGGCAAGGGCCTGGCGACCCACCTGCTGCTGCGGCACAACCCCGCCGGGGTCGATCCCCTGGGCCCGGACAACCACCTGATCTTCGCCGTCGGCCCCACCACCGGGACCGGCATCTGGGGTTCGTGCCGCCACGGCGTGTACACCAAGTCTCCCCAGACCGGCTTCTACTCCGAGTCGTACTCCGGCGGCAAGGTGGCCGAGGACATGTCGGCCACGGGGTACGACGCGGTGATGATCCACGGGGCGGCCGACCGACCGGTCTGGCTGGAAATCGGCGACGAGGGGGTCCACTTCCATCCGGCCGACGAGTTGTGGGGGCTGGACACTTTCGCCACCGAGGACCGCGTCAAGGCCTGGATCAAGGACAATCGTCAGGGCCAAAAATGCGGCGCGGTGGTCATCGGCCCGGCCGGGGAGAACCAAGTCTGTTTCGCCGTGATCGAGAACGACTACTGGCGCAGTGCCGGTCGGACCGGGGTCGGCGCGGTCATGGGGTCCAAGAAGATCAAGGCCATCGCCTTTTGGGGCGGCCAACAACGGACCCTGGCCCACCCGGAGGTGGTGGCCGAGTTCGTCAAGGCCCAGGCGGGGCGGGCCAAGGACGACCCCGGGGTCAACGCCTACAAGAAACTGGGCACCCCGATGCTGGTGGACGTGATGCACAACGTCGGTGGCTTCCCGACCCGCTACTGGCAAAAGGGCAAGGCCGACCACCAGGAAGACATCAACGCCGTGGCCCTGCACGAGCGCTGCGAAGTCACGCCCCACGCCTGCCGGAAGTGCTTCATCGCCTGCGGCCGGATGTCCATTGTCAAGTCGGGCCGTCACCAGGGCCTCAAGATCGAGGGGCCGGAATACGAGACGATCTACGCCTTCGGGGGCCTGTGCGAGGTGCCCACGATCGAGGAGATCGCCTATCTCAACGACGTCTGCGACCGCCTCGGCGTCGACACCATCACCGCCGGGAACCTGGTGGGCCTGACCATCGAGGCCGCCCGGCAAGGCCGGATCGACTACGACATCGACTACGGCCAGGTGGACCGGATGGCGGCGTTGCTTACGGACATCGCCTATCGCCGGGGCGTCGGCGACGTCCTGGCCGGCGGCATCAAGACGGCCGCCCCGGCCTGGGGCATGGCGGATCAGGCCATTCACGTCAAGGGCCTGGAGCCGGCCGGATACGACCCCCGGGTCCTCAAGGGCATGGGCCTGGCCTACGGCACCAGCGACCGCGGGGCCTGCCACCTCCGGGCCACCTTTTACCGGCCCGAGCTGGTCGGCCTGGTGGACCCGGAACAGATCGAGGGCAAGGCGGCCGTCTTCGCCGAGTGGGAGGACCGGCTGACCTTCTTCGACTGCCTGATCCTGTGCCGTTTTTACCGCGACCTCTATCAGTGGGAACAACTGGCGACGATTATCGAGGGCGCCACCGGCCTGGACCTGGACGTGGACGGCCTGAGGGCCGTCGCCCGGGCGGTGACCGACGACACCCGCCGCTTCAACCTGCGCGAGGGTCTGACCCCGGCCGACGACAAGCTGCCCGGCCGCTTCCACCGCGAGGTCCTGCCCGAGACGGGCAAGATCATCACGCCCGAACAGATGGAAGTGATGCTCGAGGAGTATTACCGGGCTCGGGGCTGGGACGAACAGGGACGCCCGGCGGAGAGAAAAGCCGACGCTCACGGAGGTTCACCGGCATGGACCGGTCAACCGACCCCGGGGCCTGGGTCGAGAAACTGATCTCGGACTTCATCGACCACTCTCCGGACAACACCCTGGCCAACCAGGCCGGGGACAAGGCCTTTGGCCACCCCCTGGTCGGCTTCGCCCGGGGAGACGATCCGTTGTTCGAGGCCTACAAGGACCACGTCGGCCCTTTCCACTTAACCCCCCGGGAACTCTGGAGCCAGACCTTTCCCGGCGAAAAGGTCGAACCGTCCGACCTGACGGTCATCTGCTGGATTCTGCCCCACATCCCGGCGACCAAGGCGGACAATCGCCGGCAGACCTTCTTCCCGGCCGAACGCTGGGCGCGGGGACGCATCTACGGCGAGGAGGTCAACCGCAAGCTGAGGCAACACGTAGTGGCGGCGCTCCAGGCGGCCGGCCACCAGGCGTTGGCCCCCCAGCTCTCGCCTCTGTGGCGGATGCACATGTCCCCGGAATTCGGGTTCGCCTCGAGCTGGTCCGAGCGCCACGCGGCCTATGCCGCCGGCCTGGGGACCTTCGGCCTGTGCGACGGCCTGATCACGCCCGTGGGCAAGGCGATGCGCGTCGGTTCGGTCGTGGCCCGCATCCGGATCGAGCCCACACCCCGACCGTACGACCATCACCGCCAGTACTGCCTGTTCTTCAACCACGGGGTCTGCCAGAGGTGTGTCGACCGCTGTCCGGCGGGGGCCATCACCGAGGCGGGCAAGGACAAGCAGAAGTGCCTGGCCCACCTCAAGCCCGTGACCTCGGACTACGTCCAGGCCAATTACGGTTTTGACGGCTACGGCTGCGGCCTGTGTCAGACCGGGGTGCCCTGCGAGTCCCGGATACCGGTCCCGGACGACGGCTAACCATCAGGCCGGCGGGGAGCCGGCCGGTCGGGTGTCCGCCCTCCCGGGCGGGGCCCGACCCGCCGGGGCAAAGTCTCGGGCAGGAAGACGCCGGCCACCAGGGACACCACCCCGGCCCCCAGGGCCACCTGCAACAGATTGGCGTAGCTGGCCGAGACGTGGCCCACCCCGGACGGGACCGGCACGAGCACGGCGCCCATGACCACCTGCCACAGCCCTCCTCCCAGGAAGGGGAACAGGTTGACCATCCCCACCGCCGTGCCGGCCATGGCCACCGGGAACATCTCTCGGGACATGGTCGCCTGGATCGGGCCGGCGGTGGCGCCCCCCAGGCAGATCAGGAAAAAGACCAGGTACAGCCCGGCCAGGGACAGGCGGGTGGACAGGATTAACAAGGTCCCCAGGGCGATGATCAGAATCAGGGAGGAGACGATCAAGACCTTCTTCCGCCCGAAGCGGTTGGCGGCCCAGCCCACCACCGGGGAGCCGACGATCAAGGCCACGGCGAACATGGACAGGACTCCGCCCGCGGCCGGCTTGCTCAGACCGTGGACCTCCATCAGATAGGGGCCGCCCCACAAGGCGCCCAGGGCGAACGTCACCCCGGTGGCGCAGAAGACCCAGACCCCCAATAGCCAGGCCCCCGGTCGCTTGACGACCCGGGCCATGCCCTCGACCAGCCCGATTTTCTGTTCGGCCGGGCGAGGGGCCGGCTCCCTGAGGGGCGGCCAGCCCATGCTTTGGGGACGGTCGCGCACCACGGTGTAGATGACACCGGCCATGACCAGCGTGAGTAGGCCGACCGCGGCCAGGGTCCAGCGCCAGCCGAAAAGTTCGCTCAGCCAGGCCAGGGGCACGCCCGCGGACAGGGCCCCCAGGCCGCCCATGGTCTGGAAGAATCCGCCGACAATGACGAACTGCCGGGGTCCGAACCATTCGGCCAGGAGCTTGTAGGTGGACACGAACACCGTGGCCACCCCCGCCCCGACCAGGACCCGTCCGACCACGGCCAGCCCCAGGCTGGGGGCCAGACCGATGAGCACCGAACCGCCGGCGGCGACGATAAAGGAGGCGGTCACGGTCTTGCGCGGCCCCCAGGAATCGGTCAACAGGCCGGTGGGCAGTTGCATCAGGCCGTAGGCGTAGAAATAGGCCGACCCCAACAGGCCCAGCAGCGCGCCGCTGGCCTGAAAGTCGGCCTGCATGTCCAGGGCGATCACCGCCGGACAGACCCGGTGGAAGTAGACCAGGAAATAGGCCAGAAACATGGCCAGGCAGATCAGATAGCGATAACGCCTGGCTGGTGACGACTTTTCGGGCGCGCTCATGGTGAAGACTTGCTGACTGATCCGAAACAGAGTCCTGGATTATTAGCACAAAAGGGCCGGGCGCGAAAGCCCCCGTGGATGGTTCGGCCGCGGTGAGGCCATCGCCACGCGTCTTGATTGAATCTCGGTCCCTTTTTTGGCATGATATGGCCCTTGGAGACGATCCCCTGACGGACGGGAGCCCGGCCGGGCCGGGGGCCGCCCGGGGGCAAGAAAGCGGTGGGCCGGCGTGAACCTCGAAACTCCCGCCCGCCTCGAGTGACGGCTGAATCCATTTCCAGGAAATGTCGTTCCATCCCTCTGGCCGATGAAGCTGGTCAATGTTGGCGGCAACCTTTATCGGCACTTGCCGGGTGAATTCAAAAGATGTTATTTAGGGACGGAAACGTCGCTCTCTTCCTTGACCCGGCCAATCCGACCGGGCGAACGACCTCTGACCAGACACCTCGGGAAAACCAAGACACCCCCTCGGCGGCGGCCGAGGTTGACCATCAGGAGGCGGGCCCATGGGGGCTGACACCGGCCCGGAAGCCGCGGCCGAAAAAAAACGGGTGATCGAGCTTTTCCGGGACCACGTCAGCCCGGGCAAGGTCGAGTTCTTCCAGCGCCACGGCATGGACGTGGTCATGGGGCGCCGGGAGGGTCCCTGGTTCTGGGACCTGACGGGCGAAAAAAGGCTGTTCAACCTGCACGGCAACGGCGGGGTCTACAACCTGGGGCACCGGCATCCGGCCCTCGTGGACGTGATCCGGCGGGGTCTGGAAGAGGTGGACATCGGCAACGGCCACCTCATCAGCCGGGCCCGGGCCGAGCTGGCCCATGGCCTGGCCAAGACCATGCCCGGCGATCTGGACTACGTCGTCTTCGGGGTCGGCGGCGGCGAGGCGGTGGACCTGGCCTTCAAGGTGGCCCGGGCCTTCACCGGCCGCCCCAAAATTATCTCCGCCCTGGGGGGCTACCACGGTCACACCGGCCTGGCCATGGCCGCCGGCGACGAGAAGTACCGGGCCCCCTTCGGCCCCCAGCCCCCGGGCTTCGTCCAGGTGCCGTTCGCCGACCCCGGCGCCCTGGAAAAGGCTATTGACGCCGAGACCGCGGCGCTGATCCTGGAAACGGCGCCCGCCACCCTGGGCATGGTGGTCCCGCCGCCCGACTACCTGCCCCTGGCGGCCGACCTCTGCCGCCGCCACGGCGCCCTGCTCATCCTGGACGAGGTCCAGACCGGCTGGGGCCGGACCGGCCGGCTGTGGGGGTTCGAGCACTTCGGCGTCACCCCAGACGTGGTGGTCCTGGGCAAGGGGATGTCCGGGGGGCTCTATCCCATCACGGCCACGGTCATCCGCCGCCCCCTGGAGGCGGTGTTTCGGGCCGATCCCTTTATCCACGTCTCCACCTTTGGCGGCGCCGAGCTGGGCTGCCTGGTGGCCCTCGAGGTGCTGGCGATGTCCTCGGCCCCCGACTTCCTGGACCGGGTGAACCGACTGGCCGCGCGCTTCAAGGCGGGGGTCGATGACCTGGCCCGACGCCACCCGCTACTCCGGGGACTGCGGCAACTGGGCCTGTTCATGGGCCTGGAGCTGGACCACCAGATGGGCGGGCCGATGCTGGCCCTGGCCGGCTATCACCACGACCTGTTCCTGGTCTACGCCAACAACGACCCTCGAATCTGCCAGTTTCTGCCGCCGCTGATCACCACCGACGAGCAGGCCGACTGGGTGTTGGAACGCCTGGACCGGTCGCTGGCCGCGGCGGGCAGGTTGAAGGAGGCGTTTTCTGCCGAGTGACGGACCGGACCTGCCGGTGATGGAGATCGACCTGGATCTCCTGAACCGCTTTGAACGCGGCCTTACCCCCTGGGACCTGGAGGCCTCGGCCGTGCCGGCCAGGCTGCTCGGGTACGGCGAGATCTCGGCCATCTTCGAGATCGAGGGCCTGCCGGGGCTGGCCCTGAAACGTCTGCCCCTGTTCATTGACCGTGGCCGGGCCGAGGCGTACGCGGCCGATTTTGACGAGTACTGCGCCCTGCTGACCCGGGCCGGGCTCTGCCTCCCCGCCGCCAGGGCGGTGGTGGCCGAGCCCGTCCCCGGCCGGCCGGTGTCCCTGTACATCGCCCAGGAGCGCCAGCCGGCCGACCGCCTGGGCCAGGCCCTGATCCACACCCTGCCCCGGTCGGAAATCACCGGGCTGATCCGGGCCGTCGCCCGCGAGATCGACCGGGTCTGGCGCTTCAACCGAGACCAGGCCCCGGAGATCGAGGTCGCCATCGACGGCCAGATCTCCAACTGGGTCCTGACCCCGGGGGGACAACTGCTCTACCTGGACACCAGCACCCCCCTTTTTCGCCAGAACGGGCGGGAGCGGCTGGACCCCGAGCTGCTGCTCCTGGCCGCGCCGGGCTTCATCCGGTGGCTGCTGAGACGGCTGTTTGTGGACGACGTCATGAACCGCTACTATGATCCCCGCCAGGTCTACTCCGATCTGGCGGCAAACCTGATCAAGGAGCAACGGCCCGAATTGGTTCCCTTGGCCGTGGCGGCCATCAACGACGGCCGCGAGGTGGAGCCGCTGACGGTCGAGTCCGTCCAAAAGTACTACCGGCACGACCGGCTGATCTGGACCGTGTTCCTGACCCTGCGCCGCCTGGATCGCTGGCTGGCCACCAGGGTGTCGAGGCGGCGCTACGAATTCATTCTGCCGGGCAAGATCAAACGCTGACAGGGGGGCATGATGGACTGCGATCTCCTGATCCAAAACGGCACCATCGTGGACGGCACCGGCGGCCCGTCCTTTGCGGGCGACCTGGCCGTCAGGGACGGCCGAATCCTGCAGGTCTTCCAGACTCAAAACTCGGACCGGGCAGATTTGCAGGCCGCCCGGACCGTTGACGCCGCCGGTCTCGTCGTCGCCCCGGGGTTCATCGACATCCACTCCCACGTGGACTTCAATCTGCCCGTGGCCGACCATCCCCGTCTCCTGTCGCGGCTCCTGGAGCAGGGCTGCACCACGGTGGTGGCCGGCAACTGCGGCTTCTCCCCGGCGCCCCTGGCTGCGGATTCGCCTCACCTGGACTTGATCCATCACTATCTGGACTTCATCTCGGACGAGCCCCTGCCCCTGGACTGGATCACCGAGGACGCCTTTTTGAGCCACCTGGAACGGCAGGGCGTGGCGGTCAACCTGGCCCAGTTGGCCGGTCACGCCACCGTGCGCCTGTCGCTGTGGGGCGAGGATTACGCCTATCCCGGGGACGACGAGTTCGTCCGCCTGGAGCGCCATCTGGAGGAGGCCCTGGACCAGGGGGCCTGGGGCGTGTCCCTGGGCCTGGGCTACGCCCCCGGACTGTTCGCCGGGACTGGGGAACTGACCTGCCTGGCCGACCTGGCCCAGCGGCGCCAGGTGCCCCTGACCGTCCACCTCAAGGCCTACTCGGCCGTCTCGCCCGCCTATTCGCCCTTCACCGGCAACCACAATCTGCGGGCCTTGCGGGAGATGCTCGACATCGCCATAAAAACCGGCGTCCGGCTCCAGATATCGCATATGTTGTTCGTCGGGGCCCGGACCTGGGACGGTTGCGACCAGGGCCTGGCCATGATCGAGCAGGCCAACGAGCGGGGGGCCGACGTGGCCTTTGACTCCTTTCCCTACCTCTGCGGCAACTCGACGATCTACATCGCCTTCCCGGACTGGTTCCTCAAAAAGGCCGAGCGCAACTTCCACAACCCCCTGGCCAAGGCGCGGCTCAAGTTGGAGTGGGGCTTCATGTCGCGGCTGCTGGGGTTCGATCTGGACGACATTCAGCTCATGGAGGCGCACCGGCCTCGATATCGACAGTACGAGGGCCTATTCTTCGATCAGATCGCCCGGGAGATGGGCTGCTCGTTGCGGGAGGCCTATTTCCGCCTGGCCCGGGACACCGCCGGACGGGCCGCCTGTCTGCTGCACAAGTACAACGGCGAGCCCGGCCGCGACGGGCCCCTCCGAAAAGTCCTGACCCACCCCTTGTGCACCTTCGAGACCGACGCCCTTCTCTTCTCCCGAGGCCTGGCCAACCCGGCCTCCAGGGGAACCTTCCCCCGGGCCATCCAGCTCTTCAACAAGGAGCTGGGGCTCCTGGGGCTGGAGGAGACCGTGGCCAAAATGACCGGGCGCTCGGCCGAACGCATCGGCCTTACGGACCGGGGGATCATCGCCGAGAGCAACTGGGCCGACCTGACCCTGTTCGACCATGTGGAAATCCGAGACAACACCACCACCCAGGACACCGGGGCCCGTCCCTCGGGCATCCGGCAGGTGTTCATCAACGGCGAGCAGGTGGTCGTGGACGGCGTGGCCCGGCCCGGAGAAAAACGCGGCCGGGTGCTCCGTCGAAATGGCTAGCCCGGGGCGTCGACCTCGACGCGGCAGGGGAACAGGCAGATGACCGCCTTTCCGGCCGGTCCGCGGCAATTGCCGGTCAGGATTGGCGAGAGGAACTTAATCAACTGCGCGGGAGCAGGCAAAGGAGGCCGGCCATGAACCTGAACATGTCCCGGACCGTGTCGGACAACGCCCGGAAAATCCCGGACAAGACGGCGATCATCTTCGAAGACCGCCGGATTTCCTACGCCGAACTCGACCGCCTGATCAACCGGATGGCCTCGGGCCTGCCGGCCTCGGGCCTGCGTGAAGGCGACGTGGTTTCCCTTTATCTGCCCAGCCTGCCCGAACTGATCATCGCCTATTTGGGCACGGTCAGGGCGGGGCTTACGGTCAACGTGGTCAACGCCATGCTCCGCAAACAAGAGGTGGCCTACATCCTGAACGACTGCGCCTCCCGGGCGGTAATCGTCGACGCCGGCCGGGAACCGATCATCGAGGAGGTCAAGGGCGACCTCGAAAACCTGGACACTAAGATCGTGCTCCACGGCGAGTCCCAGGGTCGTGGCCTGACCTTCGAGGCGGTCATGGCCGCCGGGTCGGACGAGTTCGAGATGCCGGCCACCAAGGGCAGCGACCTGTGCCACCTGATGTACACCTCGGGGACCACCGGCTGGCCCAAGGGAGTGATGGCCACCCACTTAAACGTCTGGCACAACTCCGTCAACTTCGGCAAGGTCCACTTTAGGTCCGATGACACCCTGATGGTGGCCACACCCATCTTCCACTGCTGGGGCCTGGTCAACGGCACCTTCGGCACGCTGTCTCGGGGCGGGACGGTGATCACCGTCGAGCGCTTTTATCCCGAGAAAACACTGGACGCCATCGAGCGGCTGCGGCCGACCGCCTTCCAGGGCGTACCGCCGATGTATAACCTGATGCTCAAGGACCCCAAACTCGGTGAGCGTGACATCTCGAGCGTGGTCTTCTGCCTGTCGGCGGCGACCAAGATGCCCGAGTCCCTGATCGGCCAGATCGAACAGAACTTGGGCTGGCGCTACGCCGAGGCCTGGGGCCTGACCGAGGTGACCTGCGTCGGGACGACCGCCCCCTACACCGAGACCCGGGTGGGCTCGTGCGGCAAAGGCATGGACGACGCCCAAGTCAAGGTCATCGACCAGGGCGGCAACGCCCTGCCCCCGGGCCGGCGGGGCGAGCTGTGCTGCCGCGGCACGTGCGTGACCAACGGCTACCTCAACCGGCCCGAGGCCACGGCCGAGGTGTTCATCGAGGACGGCTGGTTTCGGTCGGGCGACATCGCCGTCATGGACGAGGACGGTTACGCCTATATCGTCGACCGGGTCAAGGACATGATCAACGTCGGCGGCGAGAAGGTCTTCCCGTCCGAGGTCGAGGACATGATGCTCGGCCACCCCAAGATCAAGGACCTGGTAATCGTCGGCATCCCCGACGAACTCAAGGGCGAGGCGCCCAAGGCCTTCATCGAACTCAAGGAGGGGGTCAAGGCCACGGCCGAGGAGATCGTCGCCTTTTGCAAACCGATCATGGCCCCCTACAAGGTGCCGGTGGCGGTCGAGTTCATCGCCGAGGTGCCCCGCTCGGCGGCGGGCAAGGCCTTGCGCAAGGAACTGCGGGCGAAAGAGTGGGGAGAGGCGTAAGAGCTTTTTGTCAGGGCCGGCACGCGAGCGCGGCCTGGCCCCGATTAGTCGAGGACCGGGGTCGGCCACGCCTTGGTAGGACATTGAGTGTCACCGTTCGAATGGTTGGCGGTTTTCGTGTCCGAAAGACGGAGCCGAAACTTCGTTTTGGCGGCGAACGCGAAAGACAGAAGAACGGGGACCGCCGTCGTTGATCGCGATTACGCCCGTGCGGCGTCGCATACCCTGGACTTTGCACGGCGTAGCCGAAATGCAATGGAGGCGGCAAACGCGGACGACCAAGCGACATCCTTACAAACGGTTTGTCGCGAAGTACGCCCGTGCGGCGTCGCACCCGGTGGCGGTCGAGTTCATCGCCGAGGTGCCCCGCTCGGCGGCGGGCAAGGCCTTGCGCAAGGAACTGCGGGCCAGGGAGTGGGGGCAGGCATAAGGGCTTTTGATGAGGGCTGGCACGCAATCGCGGCGTCGCATACAATGGACTTTGTACGGCGTAGCCGAAATGAAATGAAGGCGGCAAGCGCGAAAGACAAAAGAACGAGAACCACCATCGTTGATCGCGAATCATGCCCGTGCGGCTTCGCACTCAAGCTCACCTTTTGGGAGAGGCGTTATGGCTTACCAACATATCCTGTATGAAGAGAAGGACCACATCGGCGTCCTGACCCTCAATCGTCCCAAGAAGCGCAACGCGTTGGGCCGTGAGGCTGAGGAGGAGATCATCGCCTGCCTGAGCGACGCGGCCGGGCGGCACGAGGCCAAGGTGATCATCGTCAAGGCCTCGGGGCCGGTCTTCTGCTCGGGCCACGACCGGGCCGAAATCCTGGACGTGCCGCTCAACGACATCCGGCGGCTGTTCCAGACCTCGATGAACATGATGATGGTCATGCGCCAGGTCCCCCAGCCGCTCATCGCCCAGGTGCACGGCATCGCCATGGCCGGGGGGTGTCATCTGGCGGCGGCCTGCGACCTGGTGGTGGCGGCCGAGGAGGGGGCCAAGTTCGGGATGACCGGCCTCAAGATCGGCTACAACTGCTCGACGCCGACCGTGGCCGTCAGCCGGTGCGTGGGCCAGAAGAAGTGCCTGGAGATGCTGTTCACCGGACGGCTGTACAGCGCCGTCGAGTCCCAGGCCATGGGCCTGGTCAACCTGGTGGTACCCGACGAGCGTCTCGAGGAGGAGACCTGGAAACTGGCGGCCGAGATCGCCGAGGGGAGCAAGCTGACCCTGGGGATCAGCAAGATGGTCTATTACGCCCAGATCGAGATGACCGAGTGGCAGGCCTATCATTACGCCAAGGAGATGATGGCCTCCCAGGCGCTGATGCCCGACGCCATCGAGGGCTTCACCGCCTCGATCGAGGGGCGGCCGCCGGTCTGGAAGGAAGTGTAGGCGCCGCTTTG
>JAHJDS010000506.1 GCA_018812395.1 Pseudomonadota bacterium | reverse complement strand
GGACTCCACGCACCGGCACATAATGTCTTGCTCGCCTGGGTACATGGAGCCGTCGGAATACGGCTCATCGAAGGGTACCTCTTCCCCCTCCATCAAGCCCTCGTCGTGGAGCGGCACCCGGATCACCCCGTCGGCCTTGACCATGGTCGACAAGAGCCCCGACGCCCCCAGGATCGGCCTGGCCAGGAAGCCGTCGCCGGTCCTTTCCAGCCGCACCCGGACATAGTCCTCCCGGCCGTGCACCGAGGGCAGGTTGCGGCTGAGCCTGGCCCTGACGGGCGGCCGCAGGTCGTCCGGGCCGCGGCTTTCTCCGCTCAGGCCGAGCAAGAGAGGCCGGACGAAGAGGTTGAACACGATCATGGCGCTGGTGACGTGGCCGGGCAGGCCCCACAGAGACCTCCGACCCAGCCTGACCAGGATGGTCGGCTTGCCCGGGGAGATCGACACGCCGTGGACCAGGAGTTCGGCCCCGGGGAAGGACAAGAAAGTCTCCAGGGTGAAATCGCGTCGGCCGACCGAACTCCCGCCCGAGAGCAAGACCACGTCGGCGGCCTCGATCCCCCGGGCCACTCCCTGACGGAGGGCTTCGGGGTCGTCGCCGACCAGACCCAGCATCACCGGCTCGGCCCCGCACCGGGTCGCCTGGGCCGACAGGGTGTAGGAGTTGACGTCGCGCACCTGGCCTGGGCCGGGCCGGTGATCCACCGGCACGACCTCGTCCCCGGAGGACAGGATGGCCACCCGGGGACGGCGGCGGACCGAGACGTCGGTCAGGCCCAGGGCGGCCAGGAAGCCCACGTCCTGGGGGCGCAATCGCCGGCCCCGGGGCAGCAGCGCCGCTCCGGCCAAAACGTCGTCGCCCCGCCCGATGACGTGTTCCCCCGGGGCCGCCGCCCGGGTGAGTTCCACCGTGGACTCGTCGATGGCCCGGGAGTATTCCAACATCACCACCGCGTCCGCGCCCGGGGGCAGCATCCCCCCGGTCCAGATCCGGACCGCCTGTCCGGGCCCGAGGCTCAGGGTCGGCTCGACGCCCATGGGCACTTCGCCGACGACGTCGAACAAGGCCGGCCCGGAATCGCCGGCGCCAAATGTCTCCGAGGCCCGGACCGCGAAGCCGTCCATGGTCGACCGGTCAAAGGAGGGGACGTCCTCCGGGGCGATCACGTCATCGGCCAAGACCCGGCCCAGGGACCGGGTCAGCGACACGGTCTCGGCGGCCAACGGCGGGAAACTCCGAACGTCGGCCAGGACCTGCCCGCCGGTCTTGACCTTGAAAAACGTGATGGTGTCCGTGGCCATGCCTCCCCCACCCCTGGCGATGCTTCAAGGGCCCAAACGCCCGGGCCCCACTTGTATACCACATCTGACACATAACCGAAAACATACGCCTCGGAGTCGGGTCCCGTGAGCCACGCCCGCGAGTCTTTTGTTTTCGGTCTCGGACTGTCGGAGGAAACGAGGTCAGGGAAGGACGGCGACCGGGCCGGCTCAACCACCGATACTGGACATGGGCCGGTGGACCTCTTCGGTCGGCCGGCGGGGCTTGAGACCGGCCGCCCGGGTGAGAAGCTCGGCCAGTTCGGCGTCGCTCCGGCCGTCCCGGAGGGCCGCCTTGAGATCGACCTCGGCGTCGGACAACAGACAGGGCCTGAGCCGCCCCTCGGCCGTCACCCGCAGCCGGTTGCACGACGGGCAGAAGTGGTCGGTCATGGCCGAGATGAAGCCGACCTCGCCGGGGGCGCCTTTGATCCGAAACCGCCGGGCCGGACCGTCCTCGGGCCGGCGCTCGATGGGCTCCAGCCCGCCCAGGGGCTTCAGTCGATTCATCACCTCTTCGGTGGGGACGACCATCTCCGGACGCCAGCCGCTCCGATCACCCAGGGGCATGAACTCGATGAACCGGACCACCAGGGGCCGCTCCAGGCTCAGCCGGCCGAAGTCGGCGATCTCGTCGTCGTTCACGCCGGCCAGGGGGACCATGTTGATCTTGACCGGATCAAAGCCCGTCTCCAGGGAGGCGTCGATGCCCGCCAGCACCCGGTCCAGGGCGTCCCGCCGGGTGATGTCCCGATAGCGTCGGCGATCGAGACTGTCCAGGCTGACGTTGACCCGGCTGATGCCGGTCTGGCGCAGGGCCGACGCCATGTCCCCCAAGAGCAGTCCGTTGGTGGTCAGACAAAGCTCCACCCCCGGGGCGGCTCCCTTCAGCCTGGACAAAAAATCGATCAGACCCCGACGCAGCAGGGGCTCGCCGCCGGTGACCCGAATCTTGTTCACGCCCCGGCCCACGAACAGGCCGACCAGCCGGAGCATCTCCTCGTAGGTCAGGATTTCCCGGTGGGGCAGAAGCGGCAGGCCTTGGGGCGGCATGCAGTAGCGGCAGCGCAGATTGCACCGGTCAGTCAAAGACAGCCGGAGATAAGTCAGGCGGCGATGGTGATTGTCGACCAGTGTGACCATGGGGTTCCACCGAGACTGATGCGTCAAGAGCCGTGTCGGTCGGGCCCCGAGTCCAGGATCATCTCCGGGGCGGCGCGACCGGGCCGCCGGCCGGCCGGACCCGGCCTGATCGGCGTCCGTCTATAACCTTAGCACCGCCGCCGCCGGGAGGCAAGAATCGATCCCACGGCGGCCATCGGCCCGATCCGACCGCCCGGGACTGCTGGTCCCTGTTTTGACCCGGGGGTCAGCGCCCGTCGTCGAGTCGCGGCGGCGGTTGTCCCGGGCAGTCGCCTCCCCATCCCACTATACGAATATATAATTAATCCATATATACGAATATATACTTGACAACTAGGAGCCGAAGTTATTTAATAATATTAGGGGGTTATTGTATCAAGCTTGACATAAGTCGGCCTTGGCCGAAAGGGGAGGGAGTCCTCTGACGAGGCGCTGGTCGTCCCTTCATTCGAGGCTCACCGGAGGTCCGCTCGACGGACAAACCGCCGTTTTTCAAAGCGATCCGGCGATTCCGACCTCCGCGGCCGGCGGCCTTTCAAGCAGATCCCTACATCACATCGTTGATGGTGACGCCTAGCCCGGTCTGGCGGGCGTTTGAGGATATGGCCGAGTCATGGGGGCGATGTTCGGGGCGCGGCTCGTTTTGGGTCGTGGCCGAGGAGATTGCCCGCCCGTCGCCGGGACGGTCCGGTAGGCCGGTGCGATGAACTTGGAGGAGGGAGGTATGGCAGTAAATCGTAGAGATTTTCTTAAACTCACGGGGAGCGCCGCCTTGGGCGGCACGGCCGTGGCCTTGGGGGTGGACCTCAGTCCCCTCGAGGCCCACGCCAAGCGGCTCCGCACCAAGGGGGCGAAGCAGTCAACCTCCATCTGTCCGTACTGCGCGGTGGGATGCGGGGTGATCGTCAGCGCCCGGCGGGGCAAGGTCGTCAACATCGAGGGTGATCCCGACCATCCCATCAACCGGGGCAGCCTGTGCGCCAAGGGGGCCGGCCTGTATCAGGTGGCCAACAACAAGAACCGGCTGACCAGACCGCTGTACCGGGCCCCCTATAGCGACAAGTGGCAGGTCAAGAGCTGGGATTGGGTCCTGAACCGGATCGCCGACCGGGTCAAGAAGACCCGGGACGCCAGCTTCGTCCACAAGAACGCCAAGGGTCAGGTGGTCAACCGGACCAACGGCATCGCCCACGTGGGATCGGCGGCCCTTGACAACGAGGAGTGCTGGATCCTGCAGGGGATGATGCGCGCCCTGGGACTGGTGTACATCGAGCACCAGGCCCGGATATGACACAGCGCCACAGTAGCGGCTCTGGCAGAGTCGTTCGGACGCGGCGCGATGACCAATCACTGGATCGACATCGGCAACAGTGATTGCATTCTGATCATGGGTTCCAACGCGGCGGAGAACCACCCCATTTCCTTCAAGTGGGTCGAACACGCCCGACTCCACAATGGGGCCAAGCTCCTGAGCGTTGATCCCAGATTCACCCGTACCTCGGCCCGGGCCGATTTCTACACGGCCCTTCGTTCCGGGACCGACATCGCCTTCCTGGGCGGGATGATCAATTACATTCTCAAGGAGAAGAAGTACTTCCAGGAGTACGTGGCCAACTACACCAACGCCTCGTTCATCCTGGGGCCCGGCTATTCCTTCAAGGACGGCCTGTTCTCCGGCTACAACGCCAAGGCCAAGAAGTACAACAAGAAGAAGTGGGCCTTCGAGACCGACGCCAAGGGCGTTCCCAAGCGCGATCTGACCTTGAGTAACCCCCGTTCGGTCTTCCAGCAACTCAAGACACACTTCTCCCGTTACACCCCGGAAAAAGTCTCGGCCGTGACCGGCACGCCGGTCGCCGACCTGAAGACGGTGTACCAGACCTACGCGGCCACGGGCCGGCGGGGCATGGCCGGGACGATCATGTACGCCATGGGCTGGACCCAGCACACCGTGGGCGTGCAGAACATCCGGACCATGGCCATGATCCAGCTTTTGCTGGGCAACATGGGCGTGGCCGGCGGCGGCGTCAACGCCCTGCGGGGCGAGTCCAACGTCCAGGGCTCCACGGACCACTGCCTGCTGTGGCACATCTGGCCCGGGTACCTCAAGACGGCCCGGGCGTCCAACGTCAGCCTGGCGGCCTACAACAAGAAGTGGACGCCCAAGACCAATGACCCGCTGTCCGCCAACTGGTGGGGCAACTACCCGAAATACTCGGTCAGTTTCCTCAAGTCCATGTTCGGCAAGGCGGCGACCAAGAAGAACGACTTCGGGTACAACTGGATGCCCAAGGTCGACGACGGCGTGTCCTACTCCTGGCTGGATCTCTTTGACGAGATGTACCAGGGTAAGTTCAAGGGCTTCTTCGCCTGGGGCCAG